>JAFMJU010000141.1 GCA_017853285.1 Gemmataceae bacterium | reverse complement strand
TTTGGATCAAGAAAAGAGGAAGCGAAGGCCGGTTGGGGGATTTGAGGAGAGGTTGGGAATGATCCGCAGGCTGGATGCACCATCCCGCAAAAGGCTCTAGGCCCCAAGGCATTTACCAAGCCGTTTTCACCCGAATTTGTAAAGAAGGGATGAAAACTTTCCAATCCGTGGGAAAAAAATACACAAAACGGCTTGACCCCATGGGGCATTCAGGGGCATAAGATCACTCTCTTCACTCATGTTCCGACCCGCCGAGGCACGCACCCTCGGCGGGTTTTTTATTAGTATTATGATATTATTTTATAATAATAAATATTAAATGATATTTTGATTTGATTCTTTTTCGGCGGCGGAAAAATTCTTCTCCTTGGCCCGTAATAGCTTGTGGCAAAACCGGTAATTTTCTCCCACGCTGGTATTCCGTTTTTGCTACCTCGCAGGTAGAATCAACCGCACAAACCGGAGAACCGGCAATGTTGGTGTTACCCCCCCCACAATCCGTGATGGACGAACTGAGCCATCGCTGGTTTCCAGGGGCGGTGGATAGCGCCGTGGACCAGGTGATCCGCCTGCTTGAATCTGCAAGTCCTTTGCTGATCAGTGGTTGCTTTTGTAAGTTGCCCCCCCAAGGGTGCCTGGCAACCCAAATCGCTTGGCATCACCCCAAAACTAGCCATCTTGGCCATGATGCCGGAATAGTCTGGCTTGACAGGGTCGCCAATCTTTCCCCGGTTACCTCCCATGTATTGACTTACTGGGATGCCCGGGGGGCACAAGATGTCGCCTTCCGGCATCTTTTGCTGGATCAATTCCGGGGTGAAAAAGCCCGTCGCCAACGGTTCGGTTACCTTCCAATTGGATCTCCGACCTTCCGGCAGCATTCGGAAATAAAGGCGTGCTAGACCGGGTTCTAGAGCCGGAGGTGATGGATGATCCCTCCGAGGCCGCCGCCTATCACGCTATGAACCATGATCGCGTGAACGCGATCTTTGTGAATGACCTGAGACAAGCGGTCGGGCCTGGTGATTGGAGCGGGCCCATTCTGGATTTGGGTGCCGGGAACGGGTTGATTCCCATCCTGTTGCGCGAAACATTTTCAAATAACACCGTGGTTGCGCTGGATGCCGCCCGCTCGATGTTGGCCATCGCGAGGAACGTCGCCGGGGCAGCACAGGTTCGAAGGCTTGGATGGGTGCAAGCGCGGGCCCAGCGTTTGCCACACTCAGCGAATGCCTTCCCTTTGGTGGTTTCGAACAGCCTGATTCACCATCTTCCCGAACCGGTTTTGGCATTTCGTGAAGCCTGGCGGGTGCTTGCACCTGGGGGGTGGGCTTTTTTCCGTGATTTATTCCGGCCAGATAACCCGGCCGAATTGGGGCGTTTGGTTGATAAACACGCCAGGGATGAATCGCCGACGGCCCGACGCCTTTTTGCCGAGAGCTTGAATGCCGCCTTGACTGTGGAGGAGGTTCGGCAATTGGTTGGGGTGGTGGGTGCGACCGGTGAGACTGTGTGTGCCAGTTCTGACCGCCATTGGACCTGGTGTTGCCGGAAACCGTTCGCCGCCATGCCATGAAACCCGACCTGGCTTTCCTGAATCTTGAAGGCGTGAAGACCGTGGCCCGGCAGGTGGGCTGTATGGCTTGGCGCGCCACCCTGGCGATCCCCGGGGTCTTCCGTGAACCAGGCTGGCTGGCCGGGCCGATGGAATCGGCGTTGATCAAGGCGATGCCGCTGGCGCTCGTGGCGGGGTCGGCCATTGGCATCGTCGTCTGGATCCATGTGCGCGAGACTTTGGTGCGGGTTGCCGGTCCCGGTGCGGCCATGTACCTTCCGCAAGGTCTGGCCCTTGCGGTGGTGGTTGAATTGGCGCCACTTTCGGCCGGGTTGATGGCTGCTGGCAGGTCAGGTGCCAGTTTGGCCGCCGAATTGGCGGCAATGCGGGTCAGTGAACAGCTGGATGCGCTGGGTGCGCTAGGCAGGGAGCCGTCGCGGGTGCTGGTGGCTCCGCGCATGGTCGCCCTGATGGTGGCATTGCCCCTTTTGACCGGGGTGATCGCCCTGGCGGCGCTGGTTTCAGCGGATCTGATGGAATCCCTGTCTGGAGGTCTGACTTCCACCCGGTTTTGGGAGGAAGCCTGGCGGGTGGTGCGGATGAGGGACTTGATTCCTTCGTTATCCAAGACGGTGGTGTTCGGGTGGCTGGTGGCGATCCTCGCCTGCCACCATGGGATCCATGCGGGGGAGGGGACGGAGGGGGTGGGCCGCGCTGCGACCAGCGGTGTGGTCAGCGGGATTGTGGCGGTATTGGTCTCGAATGTGGCGCTGGTCAAGTTGATCCAGTTCTGCCTGGCGCCCTGAGAGTCCTTCTTGGCTGGGTTGTCCGGCCTGTTTAGTATGGGATTTCTGGCCCCTGTAGCTCAACTGGATAGAGCAGCGGATTTCTACTCCGCAGGTTGTGGGTTCGATTCCCGCCGGGGGTACTTGCCAGGAAAGTTTGGAGTGGTGCGCAAGCCCCGGGGAAGCCCGGGGCTTTTTTGGTGGGGCGCCAACTTTGCCTTGGAAGTGCGGGTTTGGACTCTTTTCAGGAAGATCGGGTAGGCTGTTGGGCCAAAACCTTTCGCCCGAAGAGCTTGAACGCGGCGGGTGTGACGATCTGGTCCAAAAGGGTCGAGTCGATCAAACCGCCGATCACAACCATGGCGAGCGGTTGCAGGATCTCCTTGCCCGGTTCCCCGGAGCCAAGCGCCAAGGGTACCAAGCCGATAACCGCCGTGAGGGCTGTCATCAGCACGGGTGTCAGTCTTTCCAGGGTTCCCCGGACAATCAACTCGTCATCGAAGGGCCGGCCTTCCACCCGCGCGAGGTGGATGTAATGGGAGATCATCATGATGCCGTTGCGGGTGACAATACCCACAAGCGTGATGAAACCCACCCAGTGCGCCACCGAAAGCGTGGTGGCCGAAGCCCAGACCTCGGGCCAACGCCACCAGGGGGCCGACTGCAGCAAGGCCGGATCGGGCCTGTTGATCCACATCAAGGCGGCCACAGAACCCAGCGCCGCCAGTGGAATATTGATCAGCAACACCATCGCCGAGGCAACCCATGACCCAAGGCAACGCCCAAGCAGCAGAAAAACTGCCGCCAGCACCAGCCAGAAACTCCAGAAGAGCAGCGTGTCGGCCCGCCTGCGGGCCTCGAATTGGCCACCTAGTTCCACGCGGAGCGGTTGACCGGCGCTAATCCATTCGCGACGGGAATTGAAGACAATTCGCTCGATATCCCCCACCACGCCACCCAGGTCTCGACCCTCGACATTGCAGGCGACGACTATTCTCCTCTGCCCACCCTCCCTGTTGATGGTGTTGGGGCCGCGGGCATCGATGACCCGCACCACCTGGGCGAGCGCGACCTTACGGCCCGAGGGGGTGTCGAGAATGGTCTGGCCGATCACCTCCGGGGAAGAGCGTGATGCCTCGTCGTACCAAACGACCATGTCGAAAAACTTGTCACCATCCAGGACGGTGGAAACCACCTTGCCCTGGTAGGCCGCCTCAAGCAGGTCCGCCAACTGGCCAGGGGCAAGACCGTAGGCGGCCGCGGCTGACCGATCGACTTCCAGCCTCAATTGACGGATGTTTTCCTGCGGTTCCACCTGCAAGTCGGCGACCCCGGGGATGGAGCGCAGGCGTGCCGCCATGTCCTCGGCGGCCTCGGCCATCTGCCGCAAGTCCTCGCCGAATACCTTCACCGCGATTTGGGAGCGCACCCCCGTCATCACATGGTCCAGCCGATGGCTGATCGGTTGGCCGATGTTCACCATCACCCCGGGTAGCCGGGTGATTTTTTCACGCACATCGACCATCACCTCCTGAAGCGGTCTGCCCTCCTGCGAATACCCCATTCCGGACAGGCCGGGCACCGCCCGGCATACACCCGCCCACAGCCCGGGAACCTTGGAGCGGTGGGGCTTGACCAAAACATCTAGTTCCGAGGAATTCACCCCCTCGGCATGCTCGTCCTGCTCCGCCCTGCCGGTCCTTCTGGAAACGGCGATCACCTCCGGGACACCGAGGATCAGTTCCTCCGCACGCCGGGCGACGCGCACGCTCTCGGTGAGGCTCGTTCCAGGCCGCGTTTGCAGGGAGATGGTGATTGTCCCCTCGCTGAAGGCGGGCATGAATTCCGATCCCATCGCAAAAATGAGCAACTTCGAGCCGACCGCCAGAACGGCGACAATCACCAGGATGGCCACCGGGTGCCGCAGGGACCATCGCACCAGGCCTTCATCGAGCCATTTCAGCAGCCGAACCGTGATTGGTTCCTTGGGTTTGCGCAGGAAGCCGGCGCCAGGCAGCAGGATCGCCGCCAGCGCCGGAGTGACCGTCAGTGATACCAGAAGGGATGCGCCGAGCGAGGTCACATAGGCCAGCGCCAACGGGGCGAACATCCTCCCCTCCAGCCCGGCCAGAAAAAAGAAAGGCATCGTCACCAGGCAAACGACCGCGGTCGCGTACACGATGGTGCCCCGCACCTCGCTGGAGGCCAAACGGATCACCTCCAGGGCGGGCAAAGGAATTGGGGCACCGGCATTCTCCCGCAGCCGGCGGAAGATGTTCTCGATATCCACGATGGCATCGTCGACCAATTCGCCCACCGCCACGGCAATGCCGCCAAGCGTCATGGTGTTGATGGTGGAACCCGTCCATGAGAAAACCAGCACCGTCGCCAGCACGGACAAAGGAATCGCGGTCAGGGTGATCAGGCTGGTGCGCAGGTTTCCAAGAAACAAAAGCAGTATCAGCGAGACCCACAAGGCCCCATCCCGGATCGCTTCCACCACATTGTCAACGGCCCGGGAGATGAAATCTGCCTGACGAAACACGCGGCGTTCCAGGGAGGCCTTGCCCGCGAGTTCGCGTTCCAACTCGTCGAGTGCCTGATCCATCCGGGCGGTCAATTCCAGGGTGCCGACACCAGGTTGTTTCTGGATGGCCAGGATCACCGCCTCGCCGCCACTGACCTTTTCGCTGCCATCAGCCGCCCGCACCAGCACCCCGCCGTCCCCGCGCCTCACCGGCCCGCCCATGCGAACCGTGGCCACATCACGAATCCGAATAGGCCGGCCGTCGCGCCACAGTACGGGAGTTTCGCCGATTTCCCCGGGGGTGAGGCTCTGGCCCCGGATCCGGATGAGGCGCTCCTCGTCCTCGCGTTCGAGTAGCCCGCCACCCGTCAGCACGTTGGCGTTGCCACCCGCTTCCAGCAACTGGCTCAGACTGATGTTCCAGGCGGCAAGCCGGTCCGGCGAGGTGATGATCTGGTACTGCCTGAGAAGTCCCCCCAGCACCGTCACCTGCGCCACACCGTCCACCGCCAGTAGGCGGTTTCGGACGGTGAATTCCGCCAGGGTTCTGAGGGCCATCGCGCTTTCTGGTCCGGCTTCGATGCCCGCCGGCCTCAGGCCAAGGATCATCACCTCGCCCATGATGGAGGAGACCGGCGCCATCACCGGGTTGACCCTTTCGGGCAATCTGGCCCTGGAGACTTGCAGCCTCTCCGCGACAATCTGGCGGTCTTTCAGGATGTCACTGCCCCAGTCAAACTCGGCCCAGATCACGGACAGGCCCACACCGGAGGAGGAGCGCACACGCCGGATATCGGTGGCCCCGTTGAGCAGAAACTCCAGTGGACGGGTGACCAGGGTTTCCACTTCCTCAGGGGCGAGGCCTGGCGCCTCGGTCATCACGGTGACTGTGGGGCGGTTCAGGTCGGGGAAAACATCCACCGGCAATCGTTCCAGGCGCGAAGCCCCATAAGCCGCCAGCGCCAATGCGCCCAAGACCACCAACCAGCGGTTTTCCACCGAAAAACCAATAAGTCTGTCCAGCATCGGGGGCCCCGGTTCGATTTTTGACGCGTCACTGGATCCTGATGAACCTGGTGGATACCTCAACGGACAGAAAGCCAGGCGGTGTTCAATTCCTCGACACCTGTGGCTGCGACCACATCCCCCTCCTCAAGGCCATCGGTGATCCCCGCGCAAAGGTCATCCACGGGTCCGAGTCGCACCATTTGTCGCTGGAAGATGGAGCCTTTCTGCACGAACACGAAATGGCTTCCGCCCTCCCTCAGGATGGACGCCCTGGGCACAGCCAAAACCCGTTGGCCCCCCCCAAGTTCCAGGGTCACACGGGCCATGGCGCCTTGGGGAAGGTTGGGAGGGACCGATCCTTGCATTTCGATCCATGCGGATAGCGAACCGCCGGTACTTTCCAAGGCGTCTCGGCTGCGGCTGACAGTCCCTTGCAGAACCGTGTCAGGCAGACTGACCAGTCGAGCCCGGGCTTTTTGGCCCGGGCGTACTTTCGCCACTTCGCCCTCGGAAACGGTCAGCCTGATCTGTGGGGTTGAATAATCGTGGATCTCAAACAATGTCTCGTTCGCCTTGACCATTCGGCCAATAGTGGAACGGAAACCCATCACAACACCCGCCGAGGGTGCCCTCACCGCCAGGCTTGGAATCAGTTCCCGGCGGGAAAGCAGACCTTCCAACTGTTCCGTGCTGAACCCCAGCAGGAGCATTTTTCTCCGCAGGGTTTCCCTGGTTTCCTTGGCGTTCGAGAAGGCTGCCTCCGCCTCGGCAAGTTTCCGCCTGGAGCTGGCGTCGCCGGCCATCCGCAATTGATCCAGTTGGGTGCTGGCCAATTGGGCGGCCGCATGTTCCCTCAAGATGTCGAGTTGCAGGCTGATCAATTCAAGGCTGAAAGCCTGCGCCAGCAATTTGCCTTCCTCCACAGGTTGACCCGGCCCGACATGGACGGATGTGAGGATGCCAGCCAGGCTGAGGGAAGCGGCGCCCTTCTGGTTGGGCGGGTGATCCACCTCCCCGTTTAGCTCAAGGGTTTCCCCCACGGTTTTCCATTCCACCTTCGCCATGGTCAGGCCGATGGTTTTGGCGGTTTCCGGCGTTATTTTCAATCGATCGGGTGCAAGCAGGGCCCCCAGTTCATGGGCCCCGCGCGCCACGATCCTGTCCCCCGGGAACAGGCTGACTGATTCGACCTCGGCGATACCCTGGGATTCGCGAAGCACCACAACACTTTTGGCCTTGTACTCGGAAATGGCGGCGGTGCCGGCCTCCTCGACCAGCACGAAACGGTCCACCCCGTTGTTGATCAGGCTGCGCGAGGGCACCGAGATCGAACCCTTTCTGGGCGGCAAAATAACGCGGGCCTGGCCTTTCATGCCAGGAAGCAACTTGGGAGGGGCGCCTTCCTGGTTTCGGAGTTCGACCCAAGCCTCGCCCAACTGGGATTCGCGGTCGATCGACTGGGAAATGGCTGAAATAGTGCCGGTGAATGTTTCACCCGGCAACGCGTTGAACCCCAGTTCCACCTTCAGCCCGGGGCTAACCCTTGGCGTGTCCCGTTCCAGAATTCCCACCCGGGCCCAAACCCTGCTGGTATCGACAATTTCGAACAGGTGGTCTCCCGGGTCGACCACTTTTCCAGGATTCAGATCCGCGTGAATCACCGTGCCGGACAATGGGCTGCGAATGGGGATTCCAGGTGCCTCGGCCTGCGACTTGAGGGACTCCTGCGGCAATCCCAACGCCAACCATTTTGCCCGCGCCAATTCAACCGAGTTGATCGCGATATTCACCCGGTTGCGGGCGCTTAGCACCTCTGTTTCGGGTATGGCCCCTCCCGCCTCGGACAGGATGGCCACCACCCGCCTGGCCATCTCCAATGTTGTCATGGCGGTTCGCCAATCCAGTGAGATGGATTCGGTTTCCGGGCCTCTCACTTCGGCCAATACTTGCCCCTTGGTCACCCGCTGACCCGGTCTGGCGTTTAGTTTTGTCACCCTTCCAGCCAGCAGGGAATCCGCGAAGGCATGCGCGTCCCAAGGGGAAACCAGGGAGCAGTAGGCCAGGATCGATTCCGGTGGTGGTGTTTTGGCGACTTCGACAACCGACACACCCAAGGCGTCCCGCGAGTCGGAAACCAGGGTGATCTTCCCTTTGGTTAAATCGATCGTTGCCCCCTTGGTGGGCAAAGGGGCGTGGCCCTCATGGGCCGCGACAAAAATCGCCCCGGATGCGGCCAGCAGCAGGGCAACACCCAGCCAAAATCGGCTTCGATTCGCGCTCGACCGATCATTTGGCGACATAGGTTTCCGGCCCTTTCAGGTCAGCGGGCTTGTCTTTCGCCATCTGAACGAATTCCTCCACGCAAGGTGGGCAGCAGAACTGGTACTGCTTTCCACCGATGGTCCAGGTGAATGCGGGATTGGCCTTGGTCAACGATACCGGGCAGATCCGGTCGCCAGCCTTGGGCTTGGCATCGTGATTGGCCCGGATACCTTTGAACTTCTCGGAGGCGACCCGGTTGCCGTTGGCAGTGATATCTTCCCGGGTGTATGCGCCGCCCGGGCTGAGGAACAGTTTCTTTTCTGCATCCGGATCGAGCGAGGCTGGCATGCCACCGGATGATTCCGGATGCTTTTCCTCGGCCGAGCTAAAGGACAGTCGAAACCGTTCCCCGGCAACCCGGATCGCCTGCACGGTGACCTCCAGGGCTTTTCCCGCCATACCCTCCGGCAGTTTTCCTTCAAATACGGAAGTTTTGCCGGGCGTGTCACCAGACTGTGGCTTTGGATCCAGGAAAAATTCCAATGCCTCGGAGTTGCCAACCGGTCGAGCGAAGGCGGTGAGGCGCTGTTCTTCCACTTCCTGAATACGCGACTCATCCTTGCCCAAAATGAACAACTTCAGGGTGCCGCCTTTCTGGAAGACGGCCTCGGCGTGATAGTTGTCCGCCCCGATGGAAACCAGCAGGCCTCCATGAGCCCCAGGCTTGTGGCCATGATCCTCGCCAGCCTTTTTTTCTTCGTTTTTGGAAAGTAAATTACCGGTTTTCGCCTTTTCTTCCCTTTGGGCGCTGGTTTGTAGCGGAGATTGGTTGGACCTTTCACCTGAAGGACCTGTTCCGCACCCGGGCAGGAATGAAAGAAGGGTAGTGACAACGGACAAGAGAAACGGTGCCGGACAGTTGGCTGATTT
>JAFMJU010000140.1 GCA_017853285.1 Gemmataceae bacterium | reverse complement strand
CCCCAATCACCCCGCTCCGGACACTCCCCAGCTCCACTCCCCCGAATTGAGCGGGAAATGGGTGTCCCCATTCCCGGGGAAATACTTCCCCAGGAAAAATGGGTCCAAACAGGGCTGAAAAAACTTCCTACCTCGGGATGCCTTCCCGTTGAGGAAATCTTCGGCCGCTCCGCCCCGCTGGTTATTGATTTGGGATGCGGAAACGGCAGGTTTTCCCTGGGAAGCGCCTGGTCCCGCAAGGAAATGGATCACCTTGCCGCCGACATCCTGCCAGTTGTGATCCGGTATGCCACCCGGCGGGGCAACCAACGCGGTTTGGCCAATCTTCGTTTTTTGGTTTCAGACGCCCATCGCCTGATCAGAGACCTTCTTCCCCCGGGTTCGGCATCCGAAATCCATTGCTACCATCCACAGCCCCACGATGATCCGCGGGCCCGTTCGCAGCGATTGATCACCCCCCTGTTTCTGGCCCATTGCGTTCGCGCCCTGAGGCCGGGCGGCCAGTTTTTTGTCCAGACAGATCACCCAGGATACTGGTCTGTGATCCGAGACCTTGCCGCTCGTTTTTTTGTGTTCAACGAGCGAATCGGCCGATGGAACGATTCACCGAAGGGGAGAACCCGCAGGGAAATCCATTCACTGAAGAAGGGCTTGCCGATTTATCGGGGTCACGGGGTGCTGGCCCCTGAGATGGACTGGGAAAAGGCCCGGGCCCTTGCGCAGACCCTCGGTGCCTCCGGGCAAGTATAAAATCGTTAAGCGGATGATGGTTGGAATTGAAAAATCGGGACAGCGGCTCCCAGCGCAACATGGATCCCGACGCGGGTTCCATGCGCCGCTGCCCCGATTGGTCGGAAAGACCTTATATTTTGCGTCATGATTTGGAATTTCAAAATCAGGGACAACGGAATCACGTGCGACACTGGGAAAACCGGGCAATGCGTAACGATGGTACTGGTTTTACCGGCATATCCCCAGTCCCTAGCCCATCCCCATCACAGGCCTACCTCACCCTTCGTTTCGCCGTATTGTGGCACTCTTTCCCCCAACCACACTGGGATTGGATGTTTGAAAAAGACGGGGAACTGACAACTTTTCGTTCCGCCCCAAACTGCCTTGAGGTCTTGCGGGGCGGAATCACCCAGGTTTGGACCCAACTACCCGGCCACCGAAAACACTACCTGGACTATGAAGGGCCTGTATCAGGCAATCGTGGTGAGGTGAAACGGATTATGGGTGGCACCTGCCGGTGGCTGGAGGAGGCGGATCAGGTCATTCGCTTGGAACTGAGCAGCCCTGATTTTTCTGGATATCTTTCCCTGCTATCGACCACCCATCCTGACCAATGGGAAACCCGTTGGATTGGGGCCTGAAATTTATCCCTGAGGGTGGGTAATAAATACTTGCGAGCATCAGGGCTTATGGCCGGATTTCGGCCCCGCCCTCCAGCAGGGGCACTGGTTCCGGGTCGGCCGATTTGCCCCGCACATGAATTTTTCCATCCTGGATTCCAAGATCCACGATCTGGTAATCCGGCCGGGCCTGGTCCGCGCCAAAACGCAAAACCGCCGTGGGATATCCCTGATAACGGAACCAGGTAACCTCCACACCGGACTGCCTAAGACTGTCGGCAACCTGTTCCAGCAAATGCTGCGCATGAATCGGCAGCGACCCCACGCGCATACCCAAAAACTGGACCACCACCGTGTTGGGCTCATCATGGGCCAGCCAAAAGCGTGATTCCAGGGAAACCACGGTGGACCACGGGACTTTTCCGTAGCGGACCCCCACCTTGATCCGGTCGGCCAGAATCTCCACGCGGGGATCATCGGCAGCCTCGGGCAGCAGGTCGCCTTGAAGGCCGGTGCGCAACTTGCCTTCCTGCAGGTACCCGTTGATGGCGTCCTGGCTGAAGTGTGCGTACCACTCCTTTTCGCTTGCCAGATTAGCGATCAATTCAACCAGTTCGGTTGTGAATTCCTGGGATTTTTCAACCCTTTGCGGGCCCTCGGGAAAATACACCCGGTCGTAAAATCCAGGAGCGCGCCGGGCCAACGAACCCAATCCACCCATGACACCACCGGTCAGGAGGATGATCAGCAGCGCGGCCAGGATGAAATTGCGTTGCATCACGGCGTGATCCCCGGGCGGGGCATGGGGCCCGCATAAATTCCCATCGATGAACCGCTACTACACTCACGCTGACCCCCGGGTCAAGCGACGGCCCGGAAGTTTGGGCATCCGCCTTGACTCCCGGCACCAGCCCCGGCTATCCGCCTGACCGCCCGCCGGGATATGCCCTTTCAGGGACAGTCCGGGGCAAGGAGTACCATGGCTGACCATTTGGACATGTCGATCCGTTTGTTCCTCGAACCGGGGGAGGAGGCAATCATGCATGCCCCTAACGCCGCGGGCGTGGAAGATTGGCTGACCCGCAGCCAATCGTTGGAAATTTTCTCGACAGGGTCCAATCTGGCCCCCCTGCCGCCAGCCGGCACGGATGCCTGGTACCAGAATCTGCGACAGAAACGCCACGAGCGGCACGCCAAATGGCTGGTGCCCATCCTCGAATTTTCAAAACATCCCGGTGAGCGGGTTTTGGGCCTGGGAAGAACCCTCGGCTCGGACTGGGTCGAATACGCGCGCATGGGCGCCGAAATGGTGGTTTGCGACCCGGACCCGGAACACATGGAAATCACCCGGGGACACTTCAGGTCAGTCGGGAAAAACGCCAAATTCATCCAGATGGGCGGCCCTTCCGGCAATCTACCGCTGGCAAGTGGCAGCCTCGATGTCGCGGTGGTCAACTGGCTCAACGAAAACGAGCCCCTCGGCCAGGATCTTTTCCAGGAGTTGTTCCGGTGCCTGAAACCTGGCGGCAAGGTGATCGCCCTTGCCTGGGCCAGGTACAGCGTCCACTGGCGCCATTGGCTCAAACCTTCCGGCCTGTTCCAACAAATCACGGCGACGGAAGCCCGCAAGCTGCTGGAGTCTTTCCAGGAAACCAGAATTCGTCGGCGGCACATTCGGCGGGGAGACATGCCCAGGCTGATCCGCTGGATTCCCGTGCCCCTGATTGAGCGGGTGATCGGCCGGGTGATGGTTTTGAAGGCTTTCAAGCCCTTGACGGCGTCGCTTCCCATGGGCAAGGTGGCTTGAAAGACCACCGTCCAAGGCCATCTCAATGCATCCAATATGGACCCTGGGCCACAGCACCCTGGCTCCGGAAGATTTCATCCGACTGATCCAAGGGGCCGGCATTCAGGCGATCGCCGATGTCCGGAGCATTCCATTTAGCGGGCGACAGCCCCACTATTCCTCACCCAACCTGGGACACCTGCTGGAAAAAGCCGGAATTCGACATGTCTATCTGGGAGACCTGGTGGGGGGCCGACCCCGCCACTCCGGTTTGTATACACCCACCGGCCGGGCAGATTTCAGGGCAATGGCCCAATCAGAGTGGTTCCTCCGGGGCTTGGAACGCATCCTTGCCGGCCTGGAAAAGATGAGCATCGGTTTGATGTGCGGCGAGGAGGACCCCCTCCCCTGCCACCGCGGCCTGTTGATTGCCCCCGAGCTGGTGGCACGGGGCTTGGAACCAAGGCATTTGAGGAAGGCAGGCCGGGTGGAAACCCAAAGCGAGCTGGAAGACCGCATGCTTGCTGCCGCCGGAATGGAACCCTCCCAAGGAGACCTTTTCCTTACCGGGGGGCATTCAGGACCAAGTCGAGTTGGTTTGGCCCGGGAAATTTTGGCGGAAAAGCACGCCTGGCGGCTAGAAAGCCCCCAGACGGATGATTCAGGCGGGCACCTTGAATAGCCAAAGCGTGCAGACGGACCGTCCATTTAAAATCGCGTGATTCTCGATGCTTCGGCACCCCAAACCCCTGGCGAATGCCCCCGCCAGTCCGCCACTGGTGCCATAAATCCCGACTTTCCACCCCTTGGCCATCTGAGCCAGCCGTGTTCCAAACTGGTGATACAGGGGCATCAAACCCCGCTCATTGGAAAGCCTTTCGCCGTATGGGGGATTGGTCACCAACCACCCCGGCTCAAGCCCCGAGAGGTCCAGCTCCCTGGCATCCAGACAATTGGGCTCCAGGAATCGCCCCAGGCCGGCGGCCTGGACGGTTTGGCGCGACAAATCCACCACCTCTTCCCGCCTTTCTGACAAGAGAACCCAGGCAGGCAATTCGGCAAGCATCTGCCGGCGCGCCCTTTCCCTCAGGGCACTCAGCAATTCCCGCCGGTGCCCGATCCAGGATTGGAAAGCGAATTTCCGGTTCAAGCCCGGCGGCCTGCCGATCGCCCTGTGGGCGGCCTCAATCGCCAAGGTGCCCGAGCCGCAAAAGGGGTCGCAAAACGGCTTGGATGAATCCACTCCCGCGGCCAGCAGCAATCCGGCGGCAACCGCCTCGTTCAATGGGGCCTTCGGCTGGATGGGGCGGTAACCCCTTTTGTGAAGGGATTGCCCCGCGCTGTCCAGGGACAGCGTCATCTCCTCCCCCACAATCCTGAGGTGGATGGGAATCATCGGGTCATATGGGTCAACACTGGGCCGTTTACCTCCCGACCTCTCCCGAAACTGATCGCAAATGGCGTCTTTCACACGGCGTGAGGCGAACTGGGAATGGGTGATGGCTCCATCGCGGACCGAGGCGTCCACTGCCAGGGTTTGTTCCACCCGCATGTAAGCCGACCAATCCACCTGGCGTGTGGCCTCATACAAGGAATCGGTGTCGGATATTTTGGCCCGGTGAATCGGCACCAACACCCGGACTGCGGTCCTCAGCCAGAGATTGGCCCGGCAAAGGCCCTCCTCATCCGCGCGGAACCCCACCCCACCCCTGGAAATGGCGCAAGGGCCCAGATCGAGCGACTCCAGTTCCGCGGCCAGGAAACGCTCCAACCCGATAGCACAGGGGGCGTAACACTCCACAGGCCACTGGAACATCTGTTTTTTCCAAAAATTCACGAATTCAGGACCACGCAAGCCCTTCCCACCCACGGATTCTATTCGTCCCGGGACAAATTTCCCCGGATTGCGTTAAACTTGAGGTTTGGCAAATGGATTCGGTCGGTGGGTTGGAACCTGGTTTTGGGGGTCCGACTGATCCCCGCTCCGGGAGATGATAAAAAAATGAGCCTTCCCTGCGTGGCCATTGTGGGCAGGCCCAATGTGGGCAAATCCTCCCTGTTCAACAGTCTGGCAAAACGCCGGATTGCGATTGTCGATCCCACTGCCGGCGTAACCCGCGATCGCCTGAACACCGCCATCGCGGCGGGAGACAAATGGTTTGACCTGGTCGACACAGGCGGCGTCGGGGTCGTGGACGCGGACGAGCTATCCGACGATGTCGACCGCCAAATCCGGCTCGCCATGGAGCAGGCCCAGGTCATCCTGTTTTTGGTCGATGCCAGGGACGGCGTCATGGCACTCGACGAGGTGGTGGCCCAGCGGGTACGGGCCCTGGGGAAACCGGTCCTGCTGGTTGCCAACAAATGCGACACCCCACACATCGACCAGCAAGGCGTGGAGTTTTTCCGCCTCGGATTCGGTGAGCCCCTTTGCATCAGCGCCCAACACAACCGTAACCGGGATCAATTACTGAACCGGATCGGCAAGATCTTGCCGGACTCGCGCCCCGAACCTGAGGAACCGGTCCTGAAGCTCGCGATCGTTGGCAGGCGGAACACCGGCAAAAGCACCTTCATCAACAGCCTGGCTGGCCAGGAGCGGGTCATCGTCAGCGAGGTGGCCGGAACGACCCGCGACAGCGTGGATGTGCGTTTTGAAAAGGACGGGAAGACGGTCCTAGCCATCGACACCGCCGGCGTGCGGAAGCGCAGGAGCCTAAAAGGAAACATCGAGTTTTACAGCCTCGCCCGGGCCCAGCGTTCCATCCGAAGGGCGAATGTGGTGCTGCTTTTCCTGGAGCCCCGCTTCAGGGTCTCCAAGGTGGACAAGCAACTGGCCGAATATATCCTCGACCAATCCATCCCGGCCATTTTCGTGATCAACAAATGGGATCTGGTCAAGGACCGCATCACCACCGAGGAAATGGGGGAATATATCCGCAAGGTTTTCCCCAGCCTCGACTACCTGCCTATCGCCTTCATCACGGCCAAGACGGGGCGGAACGTCCCCATGCTGATCGACCTGGCGCGAAGCCTGCACAAACAATCCTCCTCCCGCGCCCCGACCAGCGAGCTCAACCGCGTCATCCGCGAGGCGATCGACACCAACCAGCCCCCCAACCGCATGGGGCGCTCGCCAAGGTTCTATTACGCCGCGCAAATCGCCGAATCTCCGCCCACCATCGTGCTGCACACCAACGCATCGGGCATTTTCGATCCGCCTTATCTTAGGTATCTGGAGCGCACCATCCGCGACCGCCTCGGGTTCAAGGATGTCCCCCTGAAGCTAATCGTGCAGGGAAAAGGCGTGACCAAGGCCAACGCAAGAAACAAGGCGAACCAGGACGACGAGGATGTCTACGAGGGCGAAACCTACCCCTCCCGCACAGCGATTCCACAACCCCGCAAAACCGGGCGGGCGGAATCCGCCGGGCAACCGGGGGATTATCCACGCCCGAACCCAAGGCAAGCCAGCCGATCCGCCGGTGACAGCCAGCGCCCCACCCCCAAGCGGGGTGAAAAGGCGTCTCCCGAGGGAAAAGGCAAAACACCCGCGGATCCTGACAAAAAAAGGAAAAAAGGATCCGCACCCGACAAACGCGGCGGGAAACGGTTTGGCAAAGGAAAAGAACCCCCTTCCACCTGGGATCTCTGACCGGCCGAGGGGTGGATTGGCCGGGATTGCCCCTCAGGCAGGGTCGTACCCTCCCGGACACCCGGGCCGGCACCGGGACAAGCGACGGGCTCCCCGCCAAAGCCCTGGAAAAAAACCGTATTTGGCAACCGCATCCAGCAGGAACTGGCTGCAAGTGGGCTGAAAACGGCAACTTGCCAGGGGCAGCCAGGGCTTGAGGATCAATCGGTAGGCGCCGACCAGAAGTCGGATGAACCAGCAACCGCATTGGTTGATCAGGTCCAGCAAAAGCCTCATCGGCGGTCGCTTCCAGGCGGGGCCTTAGGGCGGCTCCTGGCCTCCAATCGACCACGAACCTGCTCAGTCAGTTTGGGAATCAGCAGCAAAAGATCTTGCCACAGCGGTATTCCACCGCGCCGCGAGGTGAGCACCAGGTCGATTCCGGGGGGAAGGCCTTCCCTGGTCAAACGAATCGCCTCGCGCAACATCCGTCGGACACGATTCCGGCGGATGTTATTCCCAACCAGCCGTTTGCCAATGGAGGAACCAAACCGGGAATAGGGCAGCCCGTTGAAACGGCCGTGGACGGCCAACCAGCCTTCGGAGCAACAGCAGCGATTGTCAAAGACCGCCCTGAAATCGGCTCCCTTGTGCAAACGAGTCCATGGGGGTAACCCCAATCCAGACCGGCTTGTGCGATTCACCGGTTCCAAGGCAAATCCGCCCGGGGTGACTGTGGCAACAGTTTGTCCAATTCTTCCACCAGCTCCAAAGGCCTGCCTTCCTTGACTGCAGGAATGACTGGCTTCAATTCCAGCAGCAAGTCCCCCCCCGGCAAACCCATCCCCTTCAGCCGCATCCGCTGCCCGGCCGCCACACCGGCCGGGACTTTAACGGTCAATTTCTCGCCGGCGAGGTTGGGAACCTCAACCTTTGACCCCAGGGCCGCCTCCTTTAAATTCAGGGGAACCTCCAGCAGCAGGTTGATGCCCTCGCGCTTGAACCATGGGTGCGGAGCGTAGCGAACCTGGATCAGCAAATCCCCCCCCGCTCTTCCCTGCCCTTTGAGCCTGAGTTTTTTCCCTTCCTCCATCCCTTTGGGAATGGTGATCTGTATATCCTTTCCATCTAGCTGGATGGTTGGCTTGCCGCCGGAGGCAATGGTTTCCAGAGCCACATCCAAAATCACCTCGGTGTCCGCCGGGGCTTGAGGCCTTCGGGCTTTGCCCCCTCTGCCCCCCCTGCCGCCCATTCCCCCGAACATGCTCATCAGGTCTTCGAGGTCGATACCAGCCCCTTGGCCCCCACCGGGGAAACCACCGGGAAAACCGCCACCAAAAGGGTTACCTTGGTCACCTGTATGGCCAAAACGGTCAAATTGCTGTCGCTTCTCCTTGTCACTCAGGATGGCAAAAGCCTCCTGAACCTCCTTGAACTTGGATTCCGCCGATTTGTCCCCAGGATTTCGGTCCGGGTGAAAATCCCGGGCCATTTTGCGATAAGCCTTTTTGATTTCATCATCCGACGCCGTTTTGCTGACGCCCAACACTTCATAAGGATCACGGGGCATATAACAATGCTCTCTATTAAAATATATCGATTGTTATTTTAAGAATTACACATCGGAAAAACGGGTTTCGCACACGACCATCCTAGCCAAATTTTTCCGCCTCGGGAAAACCCTTTGATTCAAAGGGGCGAACCTTTTTCAGGGATGCAAATCGATAAAAGTTAATCTGTATCAGTTAAGACAAGGCACCCAACAGCCATAATGGCCCATTTATCCCATTTGGCTTATTTTATTTGGAAGCCTAATTTGGTAGCCTGTGCTAGTGTTGTTCTGCCAGCATGGATGCACCGTCTACCCGAAATAGATGATTCCCATTCCCAGACTGAGGGTTCCCATGTTCGGCAATAACACCGGTCGCAAATCCTCCCACCGCAAGTCACCCGCCATTTCCCGCCAGCTTTATCTGGAAACACTGGAAAGCCGTTTGGCGCCGGCATCACTTCCCGTGGACCTGATCTCGCATCTCGCACAGTTGACCAGTGACCTCGGAATTTCGAGGATTTTCGCGGGCCCGGGAATTGCCCGCGAGGTTCCCGGTTCTGTTTATCTGAAAGCCACTGATCTGGTCCAAGATCCCGTTGAGGACGGATTTATCAACGCGCCTGAGGCGGAAACCGAACCAACCGAAGAAGGTTTCGAAGACCTGATCATTGATGACGATATGCCATCGGTTGATGAAATTGACCCACCAGCCGATTTGGGCAATCCAGATCCCGGTAATCTTCCGGA
>JAFMJU010000139.1 GCA_017853285.1 Gemmataceae bacterium | reverse complement strand
TCCCAGTCCTTGTTCTGCCCATAACAGCGATTTTCTCGATGCTTTTTGGGGTATGGCTGTGGGTGACCCTCAAGGATGACCGGGTCTACCAGGGCTTCCTTTTCAAGGGTTCAGACCAGAAGCAGGACAAGGAAGAAGACTGACCGCCCGGCTGTCAGGTCCGCCCCTTCCACCATTTCCATGCCTTTCCAGGCATGGACAGCCCCGCCGACAGTCGCCTCGTCCATGAGTTGTCATGACCGGAGACCAGCATGGCCCGAAGTAGACCGGTCATGTCTGGCGACTTTTCCCCTGCGCGCGGGACCATTTCCAGATGGGGGCGGAAAGCCAAGGGCCCGGGGGCGGCCTGAAAAATCACCCTGGGAAGGGTCATTTCCAGCAAACCCTCGGCACCCTGCGTACTACCCCACCCGCTGTCTCCCCGGGCCACGATCGGCGTGGAGGGATGCCCCAGGGGGATGACCACCTCGTTGATGGACACATTGGGACTGCGCAAGCGGTCGGCAACATGGCGAGCCCTTTCCAGCCTCGCGCTGAAAACCGAGGCTCCCAGGCAAAACGGGCAACTTTCCTCAAGCGCGATCAATTGCTCGTCATTGGAAGCCCCCATCAGGCAAAGCACCGGGGCGAACAAGGCCTCCCGGGCAATGCGCATTTCCGGGCGAACCCCCGCCAGCACCAGCGGGGGGCACCCGTCGTCGCCATTGAGCCCGGCGGGTTCGCCTCCCACCCACCGCGCCCCTTGGCTGACCGCCTCACGTGCCAGGGCGATGGCCTTTTCCCCCTCGGATGGTCTGACAAGACGGAATGGGTGCACCCCGTTAACCAGCGGAACAAGTTGCGCCTCCACCTTCTCCAGCAGTGCGTGGCTGGCCAAAACCCGTCGGGTCGCCACGCAGGTCTGCCCCTGGTTGATCACCGCCCCAAACCAGGCCGACCGGGCCACCAGAGCTGGTTCCGCGTCCTCCAGGGCGATCAGGGGATCGCAACCGGAAAGCTCGAGTGTTGAGGTGACCAGTCGTTCCGCGGCTGCCCCGGCCACCATGCGGCCCACCGGCAAACTGCCGGTGAACACCACATGGTCGATGCCCCCCGCTACCAGGGCCGGACCGAATTCCCGCTGATGGGACACCATCTGGAAGATTCCGGGTGGCAAACCAGCCTCCTGGAGGAGCGCGGCCAGCAGGGCCGAGCAACGGGGTGCCACCTCGGAGGGTTTGAAAACCACACCGTTTCCGGCGACCAAAGCCTGGAGAATCTGAACCCCGGACAGGAAAAAAGGATAATTCCAGGTCCCGATCACGCCGACCACCCCGCGTGGAATCTTCTCCACCGTGGCCCTTGACCCAAAAAACATCCACGGAGTGTCGGACCGCGCCACCCTGCGTGGAGCCAGTATGGATTGGGCCCGCCTGCCAAGGAATTTGCAGGCCTCAGCCAGTGGCAAAATATCCCCGGAGAGGGTTACCGCCTCCTCCTTGCCCAATTCCTCTCGGGCAACACGGCACCATTCTTCGGCCCTGGAAGGCAGGAGTCCGCGGAAACGCCTCACCACCTGCAAGCGGGCACGGATGGTAAACGCGGACCATGCAGGCTGCGCACATCGCGCCAGTTCGACCTGGGCTTTGATTGGTGATTCCACGCTGACGGCCTGTTCATTTGCTTTTTGGGTATCCATGGTGGAATCATAATTGAAACCCTGAAGGCCACCCCGGGCAGAACCACGCAGTGCAGAATTTCCTTTCACCGCCGAGCAACCCCTGGGCCGGCTGGCTGAAAGGCCATGAGGGCACCGGGGGACGCCTGAAAACTGTCCCGGAAGACTTCCTCGTTCGTGAAATCCCCGCCTATGAGCCGTTGGGAGACGGGGAGTTCACCTACCTCTGGTTACGCAAACGCGCCCTGTCCGCGGACCAATTACGCAGGGATTTGGCCCGCACACTTGGGATTTCAACCCGTGATGTGGGAATGGCGGGGCTGAAGGACCGTCAGGCCATCACCTGGCAATGGGTCAGCGTCCCCCAGCGGGCAAACCCGGCCCAGCAAGGTCTTTGCGGCAACGGTTGGGTGGTGCTCCGCTCGGTCAGGCATCGGAACAAATTGAGGCCAGGCCACCTGCACGGCAACCAATTCACTCTGGTGGTGCGGGATGCCCACCCTTGCTGGCCGGAAAGATTGCGCTCCCTGGCGGCCCTCCTGAAATCCCACGGTATGCCCAACGCTTATGGGTCCCAACGATTCGGGCATGACCGGCAAACGCTTGCCCTCGGCCTTTCCCTTCTGGACCAGCCAAACCAACCGTTGAACCCGTGGCTGAGGCGTTTGGCTTTGTCAGCCGTTCAATCGCAAGTCTTCAACACCTGGCTTCAGCACCGGTTGGGGACCGGGACCCTGAAAACAGTCATGGAAGGTGAAATCCTCGCCCATTCCCCAAGGGGAGGCCTTTTCACGGCAGTGGATTTGGTGGCGGAACAAAAACGATTGGACGCCATCCAGATTGTCCCGGCAGGTCCTATTCCCGGTTCACGCATGCTGCCGGCCCGCGGCCAGGCGGCTGTTTTCGAAAACGCCATCCTTGAGCGATTGAACCTGACCAGGTTGCTGGATGCCCAAAAGGGGCGCCTGTTGACCGGCACCCGACGGCGGGCCCTGGTGTATCCGGCAGATCTATCCTGGCACCCCGCCCCGGCGGTTAACGGATACAGGCTGGAATTCAGCCTGCCCGAGGGAAGTTACGCCACAGTATTGGCAGGAATCCTGATGGAAGGGGAAAGTTGGCGAGGCCCGGAGGCCGGCGACAACCCGGGATTGGACGAAGCTGGGGAAGAAGGCCTGACCGAGGAGAAAACAAAAGCTGCGGACTAAGACATGGTGCCGGGAAAGTCATCCGGCGGGGCAACCGGGTGAGGATAATAACGGTATTACCGACCCTGCCGGCTGCGCAGCTGAAAAAATTTCGTTTTTTCGCGCCAAGGATTGACCCGGGTTGAGCGGCCTTGGGTGGTTGGTTCAGAATGCTGCTTACCAGCGCGTAACCCTTGGCACCCGGAAACACAATGGCCAGAGTCAAGCACCCAAACCCTTCAGCGAGCCTGGAGGATTGCACGGTGCCGGAAAAAATCCTGCTTTCCGCGCACGACCTGGAAAAGGCGGGCGAAACCCCGTTCAGTGCCGAAGCCCTGATTGTGGCTTCCTGGAAACGCTATCCCAAGACCTTCGGCCTGAAGGGCTTCGCTGAACACTACCCCGACTCGAACAAGATTCTTGCCTCCATCATGGGTGAGAAGGGGCTTGCCAAGAAGGGCTGGCTCAACAAGGTCGGCCAAAAAATGTATGTGTTGACCGCCGACGGCAAGAAGGCAGTCCAACGCCTGCAAGCCGGGGAAGGCCCGCCTCCCCCGCCGGTGCGCACCGCGCCCCCATCGGCCTTCAAGGGCCTGCCGGGCGAACTGGACAGTGTGCTGGTCAGGTTGCTCGACAGCGAGGCGCTCTACAAGCACCTGGAAGATCGCAAGCAGGACATCGCCTTTGGGGACGCCCTGCAATTCTGGGGCCTGCCTGAGAAGTCCAAGGCGGACGAGATCGACAACCAATTATCTGTCGTCCGTAAGCAGTTGGACGAGTCACGCGGGAAGCTGGAGAAATCCTCGCTGATCCTGACCAACGGCCGCAGTATCAGCAAGGACGATGTGGATCTGCTGACCCAACTGCACGCCTACCTGCAGGAGCGTTTCGCCCGACACCTGAACCTGATGCGCCAGCGGGCCGTGAAAAGCTGACCCGCCCGTTCAGCCACAATCAAGCCGCCTCCGCGGGTCTCGACTGGAATCTCAGTCGGGACCCGCTGGCATATGCGGGATCGATTTCAAATCCCAGCCAGCGCCGCCCCAGGGATTCCGCCACGAATCCCACCGTGTTGCTGCCAGAGAACGGGTCAACAACCAGATCGCCTGGTTGGCTGAGCAACCGGACAAAGAAATCCGGCACCGGCAACGGGAATCTGGCAGGGTGGATGGGAAGCCCCTCCGCCCTGCAGGCCCGGAAGTAGGGATCACTGGACCGGGTGTTGGGCACCACCAGCACATTGCTGGGAATCGCGCCGCCGTTGTCCTTTTGGAAAACCTTGCTCAATTCGTGCTGCGAGGGCCGCATGGCCGGGTCGTAGCCATCGCGCAGCAATCGCTTCATGGAGGGGCTGTAGGGTTTCAACACCCGACGGTTGTCCGCCCTCGGTTCCTTCGATTTCGACAACCACCAGATGAGGTTCACCGCATCCTTCACTCTGGTGCGGGTGATGGTCACCCATTGGGCGGGGGTGGGCAATTTGCTTGGGTTGTACCAATAAAAATCCTGCGCAAGATGGAAAATCTTGCACAGCCGCAGGATAAGCTCGTACTGGTACAGCGACCGTGTCGCGCTGCCGCGCACCCAGGCGCCGCCCAGTTCCAGCACAAAGCTGCCGGTGGGGTGCAGCACCCGGTGGACCTGCTCGATGTAGGGCCACAGCCAGTCGCTGTAAGACCCCGGGTCCACATTGCCGTAGGCCTTTTGGCGGCGCAGGGCGAAGGGCGGCGAGGTGACGATCAGGTCAACCGAGTCATCCGCCAGTTTCTTTAGCCCTTCCAGGGCGTCGATGTTCCAGCATTGCCCATGGCTGGTGCTGTAGGCGGGCACTGGAGGCGTTTCCCGAAGGGGAAATGCCTGCTGGCCCACCGTCAATCGCCCCTTCTGACCGCGCGCGGACACCGCTTCAACCCCCAACTACCCGTGCCTGAAAGCCGGCAGGGTGCCGGTCCAAGCGGGGCGGATAACCGGGATAATTCGGGAAATCCAGTCCAATTTCCCAGGGAGGGGTACGCAGGCGAAATTTCACCAGTGGGCGATCGGCCCCGCGGGCAGATTCAGCGGCACTTCGGTCTCGTGCCAGGGATGGGAATCCCGTTCCTCCAAGGCGGGGCGCATCCGGGCGCACAGGCCGTCCAGATGCTCGACCGATTGCAGCATCACCATTTCCTGCT
The DNA here is from genome assembly GCA_017853285.1 of Gemmataceae bacterium. Classification (GTDB taxonomy): domain Bacteria; phylum Planctomycetota; class Planctomycetia; order Gemmatales; family Gemmataceae; genus UBA6894. Next base: position 4,063 of record JAFMJU010000139.1, on the reverse strand, counting down.
GGATATCCCGCCCGGGGCGCAACATCCTGCAATACCAGGCGGCCACCTTGCGGAAGGTGAGGCAGGCGAAGCGTTCATCCCGCAACCGCACCAGTTGGGCAAAATGGTCCCGCATGAAATCCAACCGCCGGATGTAGGTTGGCGGTGTCCCAGGATCTCCCGTGGTGTCCCACAAATGCAGGTGGTGGAATATCCACGGGTTCAACAGGGCCCCGCGCCCCAAGGCGATCCCGGCGCAGCCGGTGTGGGAAAGCATCCGCGCGGCTTCCGACAAATTCCGCACATCGCCATTGCCCAAAACCGGGATCCGCTGGACGGCCTCCACCACCTGGCGGATTCCATCCAGGTCCACGGTTCCGGAAAACCCCTGCTCCCGGGTTCGGCCATGGATGGTCAGGCCAGCCACACCGGCCTGCTCGAATTCACGGGCTAGTTGTGGAGCGGTGATTTGGGTGGCATCCCACCCCAACCGCATCTTCACCGTAACCGGAATCGCCACCGCCTCCACCACCGCTCGAACCAGATCGACAGCTCCACCGATCTGGCACAACATCGCTGACCCGCCGCCACCCTTGGTGACTTTGTTGACCGGGCAACCCATGTTGATATCGATGCTCGCCAAGCCTTCGCCAATCCGCTCCACCAGAAACCGGGCGGCATCCGCCAGTTCCGGGGGTCGGCCACCGTAAATCTGCACGGCGTAGGGGCGGTCTTCCGGGCAGGTTTCAATCAGGTCGAGCGTTTTCCGGCTGCCCATCAACAGGGCGCGGCCATTCACCAGATCGGTGGTGGCCAATCCCAAGCCACCCAGGGTGCGCACCACCAGGCGGAATGGCAGGTTGGTGTACCCCGCCAGCGGCGCCATGGCGAAACGGCTGGCCAATTCCAGCGCCCCCAACCGGATCCGATGCCCAATCCCTGCCGGCGGGGGTGGGACCGGCTCCGGGACAGGCAACACCTGCCTGGGATCGGTGGGATCCTTCCGCGACTGGTTTTCCAAATCAGGATTTGTCATGGACAAAGGGGTTGGGGTTGCCTGAAAGCGCCTGGCCCGCGGCGGGACGCCAGAGAACCAGGTCCTCCATGCGCCTGGCCATCTCGAAATCCATGTCCGTGATGGCCCTTTGGCTGTGGGTTTTCAGTTTGACAAGCACCCTGCCCCATGTCACTTCCAGATCGGCATGGTGATAACCCGCCTCGCATAAAAAGCCCAGGGCGTTGACCGTCTGCAGCGTGGTTTGCCAACCGTCGGTCGAGTATTTCCTGCGAATCCAGCCATTTTCCACAAACCATTTGCCCAAGCCAAGTTCCGCTAATCGGGCACGGGCTTCCTCCTCAGAGTAAGCCTTCAAATCCTGGGCCATCATTAACCCCCCTTATGCCGGAAATCCAAGCCGTCTGGGCCTGATTCGATCCTTCATGGTAGCTTCCGTCATCTCAGCCACCCATCCCCCCACGGAACCGGGCCCATGGCCATGCCAACCCTCCCTGCTCGAGCCTGCCGTCTGCTGCTCGCCGCATTTGGCTCCACGATGGTTGCGACGCTGTTTACCGGATGTGGACAGGATGCCCATCACCTGGCTTCCATTGCCTCCAAACTGGGCCGGCAAATCGCTGCGGGGTCAGAGCGTGTGCGAGAAACCGCCCTGGGCCGTCTGTTTCAAAATCGCAGCGTGCTGGAACAGGTTCCCCTGACAGACCGCGCGCGCATCCGTTTGCGTCTGGACCGTTCCCTCCAGGGCCTCGATATCACCGTCCGCCAAATCGAATCCGGCTGCCTTGAATTGACCGGCGAAGTTCCCGACGAGGCCGCCCGGCAGGCCGCGGTTCAGTCCGTCCAACAAGTGCCCGGGGTGGAAAAAGTGGCCGATGGCCTGAAATTGGCCGGCTCCGTTCCGCCCGATGAAAAACCTGCCAACACGCCTGAAGAGAAATCCAGCCCCCAGCCGGCTCCCATGCCCGGAAGTGGCCTGCCGCCCCCACCTGCCGTGGAGAATCGCAACGGGGCAGGCTTCCGCCCATCAACAGGCCCAATTGGAAATTCCACACCGCCACCCCCGGTTAACGGGGGAACCATTCCACCTCCGCCCGCAACCAATCCGCCGGCCCTGCCTGGCGGTGCTTCTCCGCCTCTACCCCCACTGGCAGCCCCAGGAACCATTCCGCCGGCCCCAGCCACGAATCCGGTGGGGATTCCACCACCTCCGCCCCCACCAAGGCCTTGAACCTGTTTGATCCAAAAAAAGAAGGGGGCCCGGTCTCAACAGACCGGGCCCCCTTCTTTAGCAAACGGTCACCAGGCGTTCCCACCTGGTGTTCCAGGGTTTAGTAGAGGTCTTCGCCGCCCGCGGGCTTCTTGTCATCCTTGGAAACCTCGGCGATGAGGGCATCGGAGGTCAGCAGCAGGGTCGAGACGCTGGCCGCGTTCTGCAGGGCGCTGCGAACCACCTTGGCTGGGTCGATGATGCCTTCCTTGATCATGTCCACATACTTGTCGTTGCGGGCATCGTAACCAAAGGTGACCGACTTCTCTTCCAGCACCTTCGAGCGGATGACAGCGCCATCCTGACCGGCGTTCTGAGAAATCTGGGTGATGGGCGCGGTGCAGGCGCGGACCACGATGTCGTAGCCGGTCTGCTCGTCCTCGCTCAGTCCCTTGCCGGCCTTCAGGCCTTGGCTGGCGCGCAGAAGTGCCACGCCGCCACCAGGAAGGATCCCTTCCTGCACAGCCGCGCGGGTCGCGTGCATCGCGTCCTCGACGCGGGCCTTCTTCTCCTTCATCTCGCTCTCGGTCGCGGCGCCGACATTGATCTTGGCCACGCCACCGGAAAGCTTGGCGATGCGCTCGCTGAGCTTTTCCTTGTCGTAGTCGCTGGTGGACTTCTCCAGCTCACGCTGGATGGATGCCACTCGGGCCTTGATCTCGTCCTTCTTGCCGTGCCCTTCGATGATGGTGGTGTTGTCCTTGTCGATCTTGACCTTCTTCACGCGGCCCAGATCCTTCAGGGTCACATTCTCCAGGCTGGTGCCCAGGTCTTCGAACAGAGCCCGCCCGCCGGTAAGGACAGCGATGTCCTCCAGCATGGCCTTGCGGCGATCGCCATAACCCGGGGCCTTGACGGCGCACACCTTGAAAGCGCCCTGGCTTTGGATCTTGTTGATCACCAGCACGGCGAGGGCGTCAGCCTCCACCTCCTCGGCGATGATCAGGATTGGCTTCCTTTCCTGGAAAACCTTCTCCAGCAGGGGCACCAGGTCCTTGGCGGCCGAGATTTTCTTCTCGTGGATGAGGACATAGGCGTCCTCCAGCTCGCACTCCATCTTCGCGGTGTCGGTCACGAAGTAGGGAGACAGGTAACCGCGGTCGAACTGCATGCCCTCGACGAACTCGTGGCCCGTCTTGGTGGATTTGCCTTCCTCGACGGTGATCACGCCGTCCTTGCCCACCTTCTCCATCGCCTCGGCGATGATGGTGCCGATCTCCTCATCGTGGTTGGCAGCGACCGTGGCGACCGATTGCATGTCCTTGAAGCTCGAGCACTTCTTGGCGCTCTCCTTCAGCCGCTCGACGATCTGCTCGACAGCCGCGTCCATACCACGCTTCATCAGCATGGGATTGGCGCCGGAAACCACGGCCTTCAGGCCCTCGTTGAAAATGGCCTCGGCCATCACGGTGGCGGTGGTGGTGCCGTCGCCGGCCACATCGCTGGTCTTGCTGGCAACCTCGCGCACCATGCGTGCGCCCATGTTCTCGTACTTGTCCTCGAGCTCGATCTCCTTGGCGACGGTCACACCGTCCTTGGTAACCGTGGGAGAGCCGAAGCTCTTTTGGATCACCACATTGCGCCCCTTGGGCCCAAGGGTCACCTTCACCGCGCGGGCGAGCTTGCCCACACCCCGGCGAAGCGCCTCACGAGCTTCCTGATCAAACGCGATTTGCTTGGCGGCCATTTCTCAATCCTCTCAACTGCTTCTGGTTGAATCTTGTTGGTTTGAAACGAAAATCCTGAAAAAAACCGAGTCTGGGTCAGGCGTCGACCACCGCCAGAACATCCTCTTCCCG
>JAFMJU010000138.1 GCA_017853285.1 Gemmataceae bacterium | reverse complement strand
TATCCGGCAAAAATATCAAGCCTTCTCTCGTTCGGGGAAACCCTGAGCGGCAAGGAAATGGCTGAGGCGTACCAGGCCCGAAGGGAAGCCCGCCGATTTTTTTCCCGCGAAATGGGAAAACAGGAAATCCTTTGCCTGCCAACGATCCATGCCGGAATTCCCAACCGTGACAACACGGGAGACTACCGGTACCAAGGTCTGGCCAGTTTTGTCGGTTTTCCATCCTTGGGGGTTCCCTGGAACAAGGAATCAGGGTTTTCGCCGGGTTTGTTCGGTCAATCGGTGCAATTTGTCGGATGGCCGAATGCGGATACGCAACTGCTAGCAGTTGCAAAGAGACTTTTCCATTAATCAACGGAGGCGACCGCCCAGGAGAAATTGTCCGACAGGCTCCTGATTTTTGCTAATCTGAAAGGATCCCTGGCCCGGCCAGGTCCGGAAATTGGGGCGGGGCCGGAATCACCCCACCGTGTCCTTTGGACAGTCGATTTATGGATGCCGAACACTCGGCAGGTTCCGGCCAAGAGCCGAATTCCGGACACCATGGGGCAAAAACATTCTGGCTTTGGGCCATGTGTCTGACCGGGGTGGATTACTTCAGCACCCTCGGCTACCAGCCCTCGATCGCCTTCACGGCCACAGGTTTTCTTTGCCCCATCGCCACGGTGGTGGTGGTGGCGGTCACCTTGTTTGGCGCGCTCCCGGTTTATTCCTATATCGCCAAGCGTTCCTACTCAGGGCTTGGTAGCGTCGGTTTACTGGAAAAATTGCTGCACGGCTGGCCCGGAAAGATCCTGGTGCTGGTGCTGCTCGGTTTCGCCGCCACCGACTTTGTGATCACAAAAACCCTTTCCGCGGCGGATGCGGCATCCCATGTCCTGAGCAATCCCCTGTGGCCGTTCAAGGCCTCTTCGCCGACAGAGCATCAACTAAGGTCCCTGCTTGAGGCCGAATTGCTCGGCAATCCCGCGGTTGTGGAATCGGGTGAAAATATCGCGTTTCTCAACGCCGAGATGGAAAAGATCCAGCCCGGATTCACGGCCTTGGATCCGGCCGGGAGGGAGGTGGCCGAAAAGGCGGCTCTCCAGGTGCTTTTGGAAAACGAGTTGACCCGCCGCTACCCCCAGCAGTTGGGGCTCGCCATGGGCTTGCTGGTGCTGTTGGGCGGCATGTTCCTCCGTGGTTTCAAGGAGGTGATCGGGCTGGCGGCTGTCATCGTGCTGGTTTACCTGGTGTTGAATGTCATGGTGATCGGCTCGAGCCTCGCCTTCCTTTTCAACCACCGGGAATATCTGGATGCCTGGATGGAAAAGCTGGGAAATCCTGACCTTTGGTTTCCCACTGAATGGCAGCGTGCCCATACCCCATCCTTTTCCCGGCTACCCGGACTTCTCGGCCTTGGCCTGACTTGCCTGGTGCTTTTTCCAAAATTGGCCCTGGGACTGAGCGGATTCGAGACCGGGGTCGCGATCATGCCCCTGATCAAGGGCGGCAAGGAGGACACGGTCGAGGGACGCATTCGCGCCACCCGGTACCTGCTGGTGACCGCCGCCCTCATCATGTCGGTGATGCTGCTGGGTTCATCCCTGGTGGTCACCACGCTGATTCCCGCTGGGGAACTGGTCAATCCGCTGGGTGAATCGTTTGAAAGCCAGGCGAAGGATCGCGCGCTGGCATACCTCGCCCACGGTGAAAGCCCGGTCGAGGGCCTGAAGTCGGGGACCCACCCGTTTTTCGGCCAGACATTCGGGACGATCTACGATCTGTCAACCATCGTGATTCTCTGGTTTGCCGGGGCCTCCGCGATGGCAGCCCTGCTGAACCTGGTGCCGCAATATCTGCCGCGTTACGGCATGGCACCCCAGTGGACCCAGGAAATCAAGAAACTGGTGATCCTTTTCACCCTGATCAACCTTTTTGTTACCTGGGTATTCGACGCCCGGGTGGACAAACAAGGCAACGCCTACGCGACCGGCGTGCTGGTGCTGATCCTGAGCGCTTGCATCGCTTCGGTGATCCAGATCATGCGGGAGCGAGACGGGATGCCCTGGTCGAGGCGTTTCCCGTGGTATTTCGGGGTGGTAACCGCGGTGTTCGCCTACACCCTGATGGACATTCTGGTGGAGAAGCCCGAGGGTCTGAAAATTGCCCTTGGTTTCATTTTCACGATTTTGGCGGTCTCCTTCTTGTCCAGAATTTCCCGAACAACCGAATTGCGCTTCGAGGGATTTCGGTACGCCGACGAGAACGCCCAGTTTCTCTACGAGTCGCTTCTGGAGAGCGATTTTCACCTGGTGGTTCCGCACCGTCCAGGCCGTAGAGATCTTTCCCTCAAGGAGGAAACCATCCGGAGGGAGCACCATCTGGATGATCGTGAGGACGAGATTGTTTTTCTGGAACTATCGCTGGGGGATGTCAGTGATTTCCTGGTCAAGCCGCTGCTTCAAGTCGCGCATGAGGACAACCGCTGGATTCTGAGCGTGACCGGGTGCGCTTCCATCCCGCATGTGATCGCAGGCCTGACCATGGAAATGGCCAAGCGGTCTTCCCGGCCATTGGAAATCCACTTCGGTTGGTCGGATGAATCCCCTCTGATCGCGAATTTGAAGTTCGTATTCTTCGGGGAAGGGAACATCCCCTGGCTGGTCCGTGAGATTATCCGCCGAAACCAGCCAGAGGAGCGCCTGCAACCGCGGGTTGTGGTCGGTTGATCTTTTTTTCTTTGTTACCTCACTTTTTGCACGGGGACCTGAGATGAGGAATAGACTTTGGAAAAACCTGGCAGCCATGGGAATCGCCATCGGGGCCGGGAGTTTTTCGTTGCCCCAGGCCCTGCGCGCCGATCCGTTCACGACAGAGGACAAGGCGGCCACCATCGCCAGGCTCAAGAAAAACCTCTTTTACCTCGCATCGCCCTACTGCGAGGGCCGTGCCCCAAAGACGCCCGGCAGCGAAAGGGCGGGTGAGTATATCGCCGATCGTTTCGCACTGGCGGGCTTGAAGCCCGGCGGCGTTCAGGGTGGGTATTTCCAGCCTTTCCGCATCCAGGGGGCCAATCAGGAAGGAGCGGGGGTCCTGAGCATCAAGGCCGGAAGCCAGGAGATTTCCGCTACCGACGGCAAAAACTTTTCCGTCTACGGGCTTTCGGGCAGCGGCAAAGCCAAGGGTGGCGTGGTGTTTTGCGGGTACGGTATTGAATTCAAGGAAGGTGAGGGGGAAAAGGCGTTCTCGTACGATGACTTCGCCGGGGTTCCGGTTGAGGGCAAGGTGGTGGTGATCCTGCGGGAATCACCCTCCAAACGCCCTGATGGAAGTCCATTCGCGGAAGGTGGAAGAGTCCGTACCCTGGGATCCATCACAGAGAAGGTGGCCAAAGCCGTGGCGCGCAAGGCAGCCGCGGTATTGGTTGTCAATAACAAGGACCTGGCCGGGCCTGAGGACCCGCTTGTCCCATTCGATTTCACCTCCTTTTCACCGGCCAGCAGGGCCGCCAAGGTACCGGTTTTGCATGTGAAACGCGAACTGGTGGACACGATTCTAAAGGCCTCCGGGAAGCCCGCCATCCAGGATCTGGAAAAGAAAATTTCCGAATCAGGAAAGCCCGATTCCTTTGAACTGGCCGGTTGCGAAGCGGACCTCGGGTGCTCGGTCCGCCGAGGGGCCAACGAGGTTCCCCTGCGAAATGTCGTGGGTGTACTGGAAGGCAAAGGACCTTTGGCGAATGAAACCATTGTGATTGGGGCCCACTACGACCATGTGGGTTACGGGGGATTCAGCAGTCTAGCCCAGGTGAAAATGCCCACCCTCCATCCAGGCGCCGATGACAATGCCTCGGGCACCACGGCGCTGCTGGAATTGGCCCACCGGTTTGGCTCCATGAGTGGAAGGGAGGGACGCCGGTTGGTGTTCATCGCCTTCAGTGGCGAGGAATTGGGGCTTTACGGCTCCGTGGCCTACTGCGCCAACCCCTTGTTTCCCCTCGAGCAAACCGCCGCCATGGTGAATCTGGACATGGTTGGCAGGTTGCGCCCGGAAAAAATGAGCGGCAAGGACAGGTTGCTGGTTCAGGGGGTCGGGACTTCGCCGGGCTTTGATGGCTTGATCGAGAAACTCAACAAAGGCCGGGATTTCCAATTTGTCAAACAGCAAAGCGGCTTCGGGCCTTCCGACCACAATTCCTTCTGCGCCAAAAAGCGCCCGGTGCTTTTCTTCTGGACGGATGTCCACGAGGACTATCACCGTCCGACCGATCTTCCAGACCGGATCAATTACGAGGGGATGACCAAAATTCTTGGTTTTGCCCAATCGGTCGTGGCGGAACTGTCCACTGTTGCCGAAAAGCCCAGCTTTGTTGAGGTGGCGAGGGGAGGCGGGCAAGGTCGACCGATGGGCAACCGTCCGCGCCTAGGAATTCGCCCTGGATACAACGAGGGTGAAACGGGCGTTGTGGTTGAGGGGGTCAGCCCTGGTGAAGCCGCCGAGAAATCCGGCATCAAGCAAGGCGACCGGATCATCGAGATGGCGGGCAAGCCCGTCCAGAATATCGAAGGGTATATGCAATTGATGGGCACGATCAAACCCGGCACGACCGTGGAAATCACCCTGCTTCGGAAGGACCAAAAGGTGCAGGTGAAGGTTCTGATTCCAATGCCGATGATGGGGCCATGATCACACCGCCAGCCAAAGGCCCTGGTTTTCTTTGGGCGGGAGGTCGGACCGCACCATGAGCCCTGGTGTTTTGCCTGATAACCCGAACATCCTCATCATCAAGCCAAGCGCCCTTGGGGATATCTGCCATGCCCTGCCGGTGCTGGGTTTCCTGAGAAGACGGTTCCCCGGGGGACATTTGGCCTGGCTAGTGAATCGATCCTTCGCCCCCCTGCTTTCCGGAAAAACCGGGCTGGATGAGGTGATTATTTTCGACCGGGGTGCAGCGGCCAAAGGATTGTGGGCCGGATTTCAGGCTTGGCGGGCCATGTCGTATTCGGTGCGCGCCAAGCGGTGGGATTTGGTCCTTGACCTCCAGGGGCTTGCCCGAAGCGGCTTAATGTCATGGATCAGCAGGTCCCCAGAGCGCTGGGGCCTATCGGACTCTAGGGAGGGCAGCCGGTTCGCCTACACCCGCAAGATTCAGGTTCCCCAGGGTGAAACCCATGCGGTGGAGAGATATTGGCTGTTCGCCCGTGCCTTGGGTGCGGCCGACAAACCGGAAATGACACCCTTGGTTTTGCCGGAAGAGGCTGTCCTCAAGGCTGAGGCACTGATGGCGGGGTTGCCCCGCCCCTGGTTTGTGGTCGCTCCGGGAGCCCGTTGGGTCACCAAGCGATGGCCACCTGAATCGTTCGCCCGGGTGGTGAACGAATTGGTTCGGCAGCATGGGGGTTCGGCTTTTTTGGTGGGTGCCCCGGATGAGGTGGAATTGGGGGACCGGTTGTGGGCCTCCCTGGACGCTCCCAACCGGAATTTCACCGGCAAGACATCCCTCATTGAAATGGCCGGGGTCCTGTCATTGGGTGATTTGATATTGGCCAACGACTCCGGCCCGCTTCATGTGGCGGTGGCTCTCGAGCGACCTGTTGTCGCGCCTTTTTTTTGCACCAAACCAAACCTGACAGGACCTTACGGTCATGCCGAGGGAACTGTTTGGACGCCCAGGGCATGCCGCGGAAGCCTCGTTCGCCGATGCCCCACCTCGATGGAGTGTTTTGCGGATTTGCCATGTGAAACAGTTTTCGAAGCGGCAAACAGGGTGATGGCGAAGGTGGGGGCCAGGTGACCGATGGATCAGGAACGCATCATCCTCGCCAGCGGCAGCTCCGGACGGCGTTGGCTCATGGAGCAGGCGGGCTACAACTTCGAGGTGAAAGTTTCTCATGTGGACGAACCGCTGGGAGGATTCGCGGATCCCGCCAGTTTCGTTCAAACGGTGGCGTGGTCCAAGGCTCGCGCAGTAGCTGAAACGATGGGTCGGCAAAATGGCACCTTGGTGATAGCGGCCGACACCATCGGCTGGCTGGACGGGGTACCCCTACTGAAACCGGATGACGCGGATCATGCCCGCTCAATGCTCTCCAGCATGCAGGGCCGGACCCATGAACTTTGGACCGGGGTCTGTTTGTGGGATTTGGCCGGAAGCTGGCAAATCCAATGGCAGGAAAGAAGCATGGTTCGGGTGGCCCCGATGAGCCTTGCGGATATCGGGCGTTACCTCGAAGCAAGGATCTGGAAAGGTTGCTCCGGATCGTATGCGGTGGAAGGTCATGACGACCCGATCATTCAGGTCGAGTCCGGCAGCCTGTCCAATGTGGTTGGCCTTCCCATGGAGAGTCTCGCGCTCAGGCTCGCCGATTGGCGGAAGCTTGCGCGTTGAGACCAATACTTGGCAAGGCCGGTAAAATACTCCGATTTAGTCGGTTCGCATCGCGCCCCGTTTCCAGATTGTCAGATTTTTTCTCAAGTCTAAAAGCCCAAGCTTTTTCCGTGTGGCATGTTTGGCACACGGAGGAGTGTATGGCCGACATCGAAAAAATGGCCAGGGACCGGTTGGGGCCGATGGTGGCCCGATTGGGGCTTGGATTGGTGGTGGTTTATCACGCCTGGGGTCGCATCACCCACAGCGGCGGAGCCAACTGGCATTCCACAATGCCTCCCACGGCGCAATTGCTCTATGCATGGGCGGAATTGTTTGCGGGTCTGTTCGTGGTTTTGGGACTACATTGCCGTATAGCGTGCGGGATTTTGGTTGCCTTGACCGCCTGCAGCGCATGGATTGATTACAGCGCAAACCAATTTTCCCAACCCATTTCAAGACTCGAGGCTCCCTGGCTTTTTTATTGCCTTCTGGCAACGGCCCTTTTTGTGGGCCCGGGCGACTGGGCCCTGACCATCGGGTTCGCCAGGGGTAAGGCAAGGTCCAAGCCGGCTCCACCCTCTGCCATCCGGGCGGCTTAAGTCAGGAGTAACATTAAAAAACCCGCCTTCCCGGACGGGAAGGCGGGTTGATGCGCCGATACTACCTGGTCAGGCTTGTCGCACCTCGATTTTGCGTTTTTGAATTTCCGCCTTTTTGGGCAGGTGGATTCTCAAGACACCTAGGGTTTGCTCGGCCCAGACCTTTTCATGGTCCAAGGAATCGGCCAGTTTTAGATGGCGCTTGTATTGGACCTGTTTTGCTTCGTGCAAAAGAGACTTGGCCTCTGAGCGGTCTGTGTTTGCCGGAATTGCTATCAATTGCAACTCACCTTCGTGGATCTCCAGTTGGACCCCCGCTGGCTCGACGCCTGGCAGGTCCACCAGAAGCTGCACTTCGTCCTTGGTTTCCAGAATGTCTATCCGGGGGACAACAGTGGGGGCCGCCACATTGTTGTGTTGATGACCTTGCTGGCCGGTACCTGGGGATTCTACGACAGGGTTCATGGAAAATCTCCTTGTCTATGTGATGAAGAAAAAACCAGTCATCAAGCGTGGGAAACCGGTATCCGTCGAGGGCCGTTTTCAGCCTGTTTGGTAATGGTCACGACCAGGCGCCCGTTTTTGAGGGTCGCCTCCACCTTGGAAGGGTCAACCCGAAAGGGAAGCTGTAGCGACCGGTTCCAGTCCCTGGACTTGCGCTCCCTGCGTACCCAGGTCGCCCCCTCGGGCAGGGGTTGGGCCTCTGATTTCGCATTGATTTCAAGCAAACCGTCGGGGCCAACTTCAATGGACAGGTTTTCCGGATCCACGCCCGGCAAATCTCCCTCCACGATGACCGTTTGGCCGGATTCCCAAACATTCAAGCGGAGGCATTGGCCAGGGTTTGAGTCGGGTGATTTAAAGCCCTGAACCAATTGATCAAAAACCTGTTCGAGGTCCGCCGAAATAAAACTTTGCAAAGGACTGACAGGCAGTAGATTCCAACTGATGCGCCGCATGATCATCCTCCTTCAATTGGAAGCAAAAAACTAAATTAGATGGCCCAAGAGCTGGGACGCTATGCCTAGATTGAAATGCAACCGGTGTGCCAATGATGGTGGTTGAGTTTATTTTTTTCATAAATCATTTGAGATCAATGATTTAAAACAAAAATTAAAAAAATTTCTTTTGTGCGTGTCTAAACATAAGCACACAAAAGGCGCCATTTTGGCATCCGCATGATTTTTTGAAATTACTTTTTCACAGGGATGCCAAAATGGCACCCTGGGCGATTTTCAGTGCTTCTACCTTATTATGGGTTATAGTTTGGTATCTCGGGGTTTTGTTTGGAAGGTCGGGAGGACAGGAAGGGTGCATTCAGTTCCACTGTCCTCGGCCCCAAATTGGCCAATCCATAACCAGCCAAATCCACGCATATTGGTGGCTGTTCCCATTTTCAATGAGGGTAAATCGGTAAACGCGGTTTTGGGCAAAATTATGTCTTTTGCCCGGGATGTGCTGGTGGTGGATGATGGATCCAGCGACGATACCCCAACCCGACTGAAGGCTTTTGACGGTTTGCATGTGGTGACCCACCCCGTCAACCGGGGTTACGGGGCGGCCCTGATCTCCGCTTTTGATTTTTGCGTGAATCCTCCACCGGGAGTCGGCCCGTTTGACGGTTTGGTGACACTAGACTGCGACGGGCAACATGAACCTGAACGGATTGGCCTGGTGGCCCGGCATTTGCTGAATGCTGACATCGTATCGGCGAGTCGTTACCTGACAGATTTTCCGGAAAATGATTCCGCTCCCGCGGACCGTCGCCGGGTCAATTCAGCCATCACTGAAAAACTCAATCGCGCCCTTGGATTGCACCTGACAGACGCCTTTTGCGGTTTCAAGGCTTATAGGAACACTGCGCTTTCCCGATTGAAAATAACGGAGCCTGGATGGGGGATGCCCCTCCAGTTGTGGGTGCAGGCGGCACGACTTGCATTGAAGATCCAGGAGGTGGCAATACCTCGGATTTACCTGGACCCCACACGCACATTCGGGACCGGGTTGACCGACGCCGACACCCGCATGCGCTACTACAACCGGGTGATCGAGGATGCCCTTGCCGCGGCTCCTCCTTACTTTTCGGGAACAGCCCGGGATCCTTCCCCTGGACTAACCTCAAAATCCGCAGG
>JAFMJU010000137.1 GCA_017853285.1 Gemmataceae bacterium | reverse complement strand
GGTCGATAAAGAGTTGCTTGACCCAAAACAATTAGGAATGTAAAGTTTCATTACTTTCCTGGCTTGGTAAACACCCCCCTGCGGTTAGTCCTGCTGGCCGTCCTGCCTGAACGGGTGTTGGTTGAGCGCAAAGCCCTGCGGAGATTTCTCCATGATCACACTTTTCGGCAAGAAACAGTCTTACTGCGATGGTGTGGCCCGTAGGGAGTTTCTTCGGATTGGCGCTCTTGGGGTCGGGGCGGGTGCCTTCAACATGGTGGACCTGCTTCGTGCCGAGCAAAGCCAGGCAAAGGCGACCGGCAAGAAATCAACCGGTCACAAGGCGGTGATCAATGTCTTCCTCGGTGGCGGGCCTCCCCATCAGGATATGTGGGATTTGAAACCAGATGCCCCCGCCGATATTCGCGGCGAATTCAAACCCATTTCCACCCAGGTGCCCGGCATCCAGATCGGGGAGACGTTTCCCCAAATCGCCGCCCGCATGAAACATTGCGCCATTATTCGCAGCCTGGTCGGGGCCACGGGTGGCCACGATGCCATACAGTGCATGTCTGGTTGGCCTCCCAATTCCATTGCCTCCATGGGTGGCCGTCCCAGCATGGGCGCTGCTGTCAGCAAAATGCTGGGACCAACCGACCCTTCCGTTCCCGCGTTTGTCGGGTTGGCGGCCAGGACCCAGCATGTGCCATGGTCGGATCCCGGCACTGCCGGATTCCTCGGGCCGTCTTATGCCTGTTTCAAACCCGATGGCCCGGGAATGGAAAATCTCAAGATGAAAAATGCCTTGGCCAGCAACATGTCCGAGCGCAAGGGATTAATGGAGCGCTTTGATTCCCTCCGCCGGGAAATCGACACTGTTGGCCAAATCCGTGGGATGGACACCCTCACCGAAAAGGCGATGGGCGTTCTGACATCCAGCAAACTGGTGGAAGCCCTCGACCTCAATCGCGAAAACGAGAAAACCAGGGCCCGGTACGGTTCAGGAAGGCCTTACCAGTTCCAGTACGATGGCGCCCCGACCGTCAATGAGCATTTGCTGTTGGCCCGCCGTCTCGTGGAAGCCGGAGTGCGGGTTGTTACCCTCAGCTACGGGCGCTGGGACAGCCACGGCAAAAACTTTGATTTGGTCCGTGATCATGGGGCAAAGCTCGATCAAGGAATCAGTGCCCTGATAGATGATCTGACACTTCGCGGCATGATCGATGATGTGGCCGTGGTGGTTTGGGGTGAATTTGGCCGTACTCCTCGGATCAACAAGGATGCTGGTCGCGACCACTGGCCCCAGGTTGCCGGGGCCTTGCTTTTTGGAGGCGGAATCAAGGGCGGCACCGTGGTCGGGGCCACCAATCGCCTCGGTGAGCATGCCAAAGAACGTCCGGTCCAGTTCGGCGAGGTGTTTGCCACGCTCTACAAGTCGATGGGACTGGATCCAGCGACCAATACCCTCATCGACCAAACAGGTCGACCGCAGCACCTGACACCCAACCAGCCCATGCCCGAACTGATCTGACAGGCCAAATTCACCACCAAATCTTGAAAACCGCCCGCACTCCCGGGCGGTTTTCTTTTTTTGGGGCCTGCAAGGTTTGGGTTCATCAACGCAAGAAGAGGTGCAGGGAGCGCGTGGAAAGGCTCATGGTGTGCCCGGAAAGGAATGGGGCGTCCCCGTGGGGGAAATGGTTGGGAGGGTAGGAAGATGGATTGCTGCTTGCCACATCGACTGGCGCCGATCGGGCCCTTGGCCGCCGTGCCGGAAACGCCTTTGAAACAAGAGAATTCGGCAGTTTTTCACCTCGAAACCGTTGCCGCGGTTCCAGTTGGAAATTCCACCCACGGTGCGGCTTCTTTAATGGCCCGTTTGGCCGCGCCTTTCCCGGAAAGGGTGGTTCGATTCAAACCCGGCGCGTTTGCAGGGCGGAGGGCATTGGCGCTTCCTTATGTGGATGTTCGCGTCATCGAGGACCGGTTGGACGAGGTCCTGGGTCCGGGGAACTGGCAAGATGAATACGAATGCCTTCCCGGCGGGTCGGTGACCTGCCGGCTGAAATTGCGCCTGGATGGCGAATGGATCACCAAAATGGATGTGGGAGCTGCCGCGGATCACATGGATGAGGGCGACCGCCGAAAAGCAGCTTTTTCCGATGCGCTCAAACGGGCCGCGGTCAAATATGGCATCGGCCGTTACTTGTACCGTGTGGGCGGTCAATGGGTCGATTACGATCCTCACAAGAAGCAATTCCTCTCAAAGCCAAGGCTTCAACCCGAACTCCCCAATGCAGCGTTCCACTGATTTGCCTTTTTTGCAGTGAAATCGCATGACGCGGGTTCCCCCTCGGTGTAAAAAGCTGGGGAGGGTTCTTTTTGTTTTTCGGCCTCGGGAGTTGAAGCGCATGTCCGGTTTGCCTGGTTCCATGGGCGCCGGCGCGTCCAATTCACCCGATTCAACCATCCGCCCGACACGGGTTCGTTACGAGGTTTTGGGTTGGGTTTGCGTCCTGGCCATGATCACCTACCTGGATCGGGCCGCTTTTCCGAATGCGGAAAAACAAATCAAGGATGCAATGGGTGGAGATATTTCCCAATGGGCCTGGACATTGGCGGCCTTCAATTTGGCCTACGCGTTGTTTGAGATCCCGACCGGCTATCTGGGCGATGTCTTCGGGCCCCGCGGCACGCTGATCCGGATCGTCTTGTGGTGGTCCTGTTTCACAGCCCTGACCGCGCTGGCCGGCCTGAAAGTCGGCGGGATGGTGCTTCTGGGTTTTTGGGGCCTGGTGGCTGTGCGGTTTCTCTTTGGCATCGGCGAGGCGGGTGCGTTTCCCAACATCACCCGCGCGCTGCACAATTGGTTGCCCTATTCCGAAAGGGGTTGGGCCCAGGGTTTGCTGTGGACCACGGCCCGGCTGATGGGTGGCCTTACCCCCTTGGTTTGGTTGTTCCTGGTGGATCGTTTCGGCCTGCCGTGGCGCGGCATTTTTCTTGTGTTTGGACTGGTGGGCCTGGTTTGGTGTGTGGGCTTTGCATTTCGGTTCCGAAATCGGCCATCGGAGTGCCCGTGGGCGAATGAGGCGGAAAAAAATCTGATCCGTGAGGGAACCGGCGGGGCTACCGAGGCTGCCCATTCCGCCGTGCCTTGGAGGAAAATCCTTCTGCACCCCGCCGTGCTGTTGTTGTCTGTCGAGTATTGCGCCATCAGTTTTTCCTGGTATTTCAACCTGAATTATTTGCCTGAAATCATGCGCGTTCAGTTCGGGGTCCCCAAGGGGGATGTGGTGGGTGCCCTTTACAAAGGTGGGCCCCTCATTTTGGGGGCCATAGGCTGCCTGGTTGGCGGCTGGCTTACTGACCGGCTCATTCGGAAGGGGGCCGGAATTCGATTTGGCCGTTCCCTGCCCGGAATGATCGGGACAGGTTTGGCCGCCTTGTGCTGCCTGCTGGCTACTTTTCCGCTGATGGGCAACAGTGCCTTGCTGTTTGCATTGGCAGTAGGCTTTTCAGGCTTTTTCAATGACCTCACACTGGCCAGTTCCTGGGCCATTTGTCAGGATATCGGCCGCCGTCAGGCCGCGATCGTTGCCGGAACCATGAACATGATCGGCAATTTGGGCGGTTTTTTGGGGACAGTTTTCACCGGATGGCTGATAGGTGGGTTCCAGGCGGACTTTGCCACCCGGAACCAGGTTGCCATCTCTGAATCCCACGCAATCCAATGGGTTGACAAGGCTAGGGAAAACCTGCGTGCCGAGGGCGTTAACGAACCGGCAAAAGAACTGGTCGACAAAGTTGCCCTGGGCTTGGAGCGTTCAGCCAGCCAGGAGGGATTCCGCATCAATCTCATGATCAACGCGTTGGTTTATGTGATCGCGTTCCTCTGTTGGCTCGGGATAGATGGGTCCCGACCCATATTGCTGGAGGAGGAGCCCCCATCGCCCTGAGCGGCTGTCAGGCCTGTGGCTTTCCTGCCAAGTTCTTGCCTGGTTTTCTGGTCAGGGAGCGCAGGATTTTCAGGTTGATTTCATCCATGGTTATTCCGTCCCGTTTTTCCTTGGCGGTTTCAAGGACCATGCCGTGGCTGGTAAACGCGGCATCGTTCACCAACTGACGAAGGGCCTCCATTCCCACATGCCCCTCGCCCAAGTGGGCATGGCGGTCCACCTTGCTGCCCAATGGTTTGGCCGAATCATTGATGTGGAAGAAATGCAGGTGCTTCAGGCCAACCACGCGGTCGAATTCCCGGAAAGTGTCCCGATAATCCTGGGCCGTGCTGAATCGATAACCGGCTGCCAAAATATGGCAGGTGTCCAGGCAAACGCCTGTTTTCCAGCCCTTGGGGCTGCCATCGATCAGGGTTCGAAGGTGCTCAAAACGGTTTCCAAGGGTTGAGCCTTGGCCCGCGGTGGTTTCAAACAGTATCCGCGTTTTGGCGTGGAATCCTTGCTTGTCAATCCATGCAAGCCCTTCGAGAATTCTTTTCAATCCTGCCGCCTCCCCAGTCCCGACATGGGCTCCGGGGTGCATCACCAAAAAATCCAGTCCCAGAAGGTCGGCTCGCTCCAGTTCTTCCCGCAAAGCCCCGGCCGATTTGGTCCAAAGGGCGTCATCCGGCGTGGCAAGGTTGATCAGGTAGGAGTTGTGTGAGGCGATAGGCCCTATTTTCAGATCGGATCGGGATTTCTGGAATTGATCCACCGATTCCTGGCCGATCGCCTTGCCTCGCCACTGGCTGGCGCTTTTGGTGAAAATCTGCAGGCTTTCGCACCCTAGGTTTTGGCCTTCCACTAGGGCCTGGTCAAAACCTTTCGCGATGCTGGCGTGCACGCCGAAACGGGGCATTGGTAATTCCTCAAAGGGATAAGGGGCGTTTCGGCCCCTAAGGCGTCAGGATATGCTTAATGCATTAGCCTGTCGGGGAAAAAACATGCTTCGATTTACTGTTTGGTTTGCTTTGGTGTTCTGGGCTTCCGTGGAACGGGTTTCACTGGCCCAGGAGCCTGTCCGTCAGGAAAACCAAAAGGGCGATGCGAAAAACAGATACGAGTTCAACCCAAGGCACGATCCGAATGGTCTTGGCAAATTTTATCTCGGGCGGGAAATCGCTCATGTGATGACCCATGAGGGGGCCGGCTGGCTCGACCGTACCGAGAGGGAAAAGGAAGAAAATCCAAAGCGGTTGCTCGAGCTTCTGAAAATTCGTCCGGATCAGGTGGTGGTCGATTTCGGCGCCGGAAGCGGCTACTACACCCTGCGCATGGCGGCTTTGGTTCCGAAGGGAAAGGCGGTTGCGGTCGATATCCAGCCAGAGATGCTCGCCATCATCGAGAGAAAGAAGATGGCCGAGGGCCTTGCGAATATTGAATTGGTTCGCAATACGGAGGATGATCCCAAGCTTCCGGCCGATTCGGCCGATTTGATTTTGCTGGTGGATGTTTACCACGAGCTTTCCCTGCCGTTTGAAGTGACCCGTTCCCTGGCGAAGGCCCTGAAACCGGGTGGAAGGCTGGTTTTGGTGGAATTTCGGCTCGAAGACCCGGAAGTGCCAATCAAGTTGGTTCACAAGATGAGTGAGAAGCAGGTTCTCCGGGAGCTGAAGGAGATTCCCGAATTGGAATATGTCGAAACGCTCAAGGAGTTACCCTGGCAGCATGTCATCATCCACAGGCGGAAGGCCAAGTGAGATGAGGGTGCAATTTCCGTCATTGCCTTACCAAATCCTTTTGGCAGGCCTGGCGTTGGCCCTGTTTCTGACCGCCGGTTGTGGTGGCGGCGGAAAAAAGGAATCCCGGACCGGCGGGCCCGATGTTGTCGCCCCTTCTCCCCCCTTGTGGCAGGATGATCCGGGCGCGCCCCTGTTCCAGGAATTGAATCCGGCCAAGTCCGGCTTGCAATTCACCTACAAGAACGGTGAGGAATCCAACCATTTGTCCATCCTCGAATCCTTGGGCGGCGGTGTTGGCCTTTTTGATTTGGATCAGGACGGACTTCTGGATGTCCTCGCGCCAGGTGGCGGTAAATTCGATGGCAAAAATATCCAGGGCCTTCCCTGCCGCCTTTTCCACAACCTGGGCGGGATGCGATTTGAGGACTGGAGCGACCGGATCCTACTGGACGGAGGCCCTTTTTACACCCATGGGGTGGCTGTCGCGGATTTCAACCGGGACGGTTGGGAGGACCTGCTGCTGACGGGATGGGGCAGGTTGGCCCTTCTACGGAATGATCCTGTGGATCCCGCGGTGCCATCCAGGGGCCGGAAGCTGGTGGATGTCACCCGATCCGCCGGGATGGTGGCCAACACCTGGTCCAGCAGCGCCGCCTGGGGTGATCTGGATGGTGACGGATTTCCCGACCTGTACATCGCTTGTTATGCCGATTGGTCGTTCGCCAAACACCCCTCTTGTTCATACGGCACCCAGGTGAAGGATGTCTGCCCGCCCAAGGAGTTTCGCGGCCTGCAGCACCTGCTTTTTCACAACCGGGGGGATGGCACTTTTCGTGAGGTGGGAAGGGATGCCGGCTTGGAAAAGCCAGGGCAGGAGGCGTCCAAGGGGTTGGGTGCCCTGATGGCCGACCTGGATGGGGATGGAAAACCGGAAATCTACGCCTGCAACGACACGGTTGAAAATTTTCTGTACCTCAACCAGTCAAGACGCGGGGATATCCGGCTGAAAAGCTGGGCCAGGGAGGCCGGTGTGGCCCGGGATGATCGGGGTAATCCCAATGGCAGCATGGGTGTCGATGCCGCCGACTATGACCGGACAGGCAGGTATTCCCTGTGGGTAACCAATTACGAGAACGAGCCGCATGCCCTTTACCACAACGACGGCTTGAAAGATGGAAAGCCGGTTTTCAGTTGGAAAACCACCGCATCCGGTCTGGCTGCCATGGGGCAGAAAAATGTCAGTTGGGGAACCGGTTTCGGCGACTTTGACTGCGACGGTTGGGAGGACCTGTTTGTGGTCAATGGCCACGCCATCCGTTATCCGGGGGGCACCGAGGCGGGGCAGAAAATGCGGCCTGTTTTGCTCCGCAACCAGGGAAATGGAAAATTCAAACTGGCCTCCCACCGGGGAGGGAGCTATTTCGAAACCGACCATCGCGGGCGCGGGGCCGCCTTGGGCGACTTGGACAACGATGGTTCGCTGGATTTGGTGGTGAGCCATGTGGGAGTGCCAGGGACGGTGCTTCAAGGATTGAGCGGTCCGGAAAAACGCTGGATTGGTTTTTCCATCAACCGGCCCGGAAACGCCTGCCGGGTCGGAACAGTGGTCCGGCTGATGGTTGGCGGAAAGGAAATGTCGCGACAGGTCAAGGGAGGGGGCAGTTACGCCTCATCTCCGGACCGGCGGTTGCACTTCGGTCTGGGCCAGTCTGTGGGTGTGGATGCCATCGAGGTTTACTGGCCGGACGGCAACCGGGAAACATTTGATCCGGCCAGCTTTGCGCCCGGCAAATATCATGCGCTCATGCAGGGGGCCGGCCGAAAGAAGCAATGAACTCCGGCCTGCCGTGACGATCGGGAAGTGGCCAAATGGGCCAAATTTCGGGGAAGGAATGATCATGTCCATTCGATTGGCGGTGAATGGGGCTTCTGGGCGCATGGGGCAACGGGTTGTGGCCTTGGCGGCCACAACTCCGGGGCAAAAGGTGGTTGCGGCCTTGGAGGCCCCAGGTAATACCCGATTGGGATTCGATGCCGGCGAGGTCGCTGGAATCGGCAAGATCGGGGTGTCCTTGGAAGATAGTCTCTCCGCGGATTCCAGGCCCGAGGCCATCATTGATTTTTCGGTTCCCGAGGCTCTTGAAAGGGTTCTTGAGTTGGCGGTTGGCCGAAAGATTCCATTGGTTTTGGCAACCACCGGACTAAACAAAAAACAGGAGGATGCCGTCTCGGCCGCCAGTCACCATGTGGCCATCCTCAAGGCGTCCAATTTCAGCCTTGTGGTCAATGTGCTGTTCGAATTGACCCGGGTCGCCGGCTCCATGCTCAACGGCAAGGGCTTTGATGTCGAAATCGTGGAAAGGCACCACCGGTTCAAGAAAGATTCGCCTTCCGGCACAGCCATCACTTTCGCGGAAATCGTCCAGAAAGCCATGGGGCAGGAAAGGATTGTCCATGGCCGTGAAGGCCTGGTGGGTGAGCGACCACTAAGTGAGATCGGCGTCCACGCCGTTCGGGTGGGGGACAATGTCGGTGAACACACGGTGATTTTCAGCACCCTCGGTGAAACCATGGAGCTGGTTCACAAGGGCCATAGCCGGGATAGTTACGCCCTGGGCGCACTGGCTGCCGCGCGTTTTTTGGCCGGCAAGCCCGCGGGATCTTATTCCATGCGTGATGTGCTTGGAATCCAGGGGTGAGTTTGCCCCCATCCCCGAACAGGCCCTCATCCTCCCCTGGCGTGGGCCTTGCCTGCGCCCTGGGTGCCTTTGTGGCTTGGGGATTGATGCCCCTGTATTTCAAGGCGCTGGGATCGGTTCCTCCCTTCCAGTTGGTGCTGCATCGTTCGATATGGACCGCCGCCCTCATGGCTGTCCTGCTTTTCACCCTCGGCAAATGGGGTGATTTTCTCGCGGTTTTTCGGTCCGGAAAATCGGCCTCCATCCTCGTGCTGTCATCCATCCTCATTTGTGCCAACTGGTTTCAGTACATATTGGCCATGGAATGGAAGCGGGTTCAGGAGGCCAGTCTGGGATATTTCATCACGCCGTTATTCAGCGTGGTTTTGGCCATGGTGTTTCTGGGTGAAAAACTCAGGCTTGCCCAGGCGATCGCATCTCTCCTGGCCGCGGTGGGTTTGTTTTTTCTGATCAAAAATACTGGGCAAACTCCCTGGCTGGGATTGGGATTGGCTTTTTCGTTCGGGTTTTATGGATTGCTGCGCAAGTTGGCCCCGGTGGACCCCTTGGTCGGGCTGGCAGCCGAAACGTTCCTGCTTTTTCCCATAGGGGTGGTTGGCTTGGCATGGGTGTACGCCGCCGGCCAACTCGAGGTGGATGACAAACTGCAGGCGGTTTTGATCATGCTGAGCGGCGTCGTGACTGCGGGCCCCTTGTTGCTGTTTGCCGCCGGGGTACGCGCATTGCCATTGGCGGTTCTGGGCTTTTTCCA
>JAFMJU010000136.1 GCA_017853285.1 Gemmataceae bacterium | reverse complement strand
CCCACCGTGGAACCGGCCACCGTGGACACGCTGTACGATCTGGCTTCCCTGACCAAGCCGATCGCAACCAGCACCGCCATCGCCGTTCTGGTGGATCAGGGAAAATTGAAGTGGACCGACAAGGTAGTGCAACACTGGCCCGCTTTCGCTCCCAACGGCAAGGACGAGATCACCCTCGAACATCTATTACTGCACACCAGCGGCCTGATCGCCGATAATCCGATCGCCGATTACAACTCCGGACCGGAGAAAGCGCTTGAAAACATCTGCAACCTGAAACTGGTGTCACCCCTAGGTTCCAAATTCCGGTATAGCGATGTGAACTTCATAGTTTTGGGGGAGATAGTGCGGCGGGTGTCGGGCAAACCACTGGATCAGTTTTGCCAGGAGAAAGTTTTCGGCCCGCTGGGAATGACTGATACCTCCTTCGGCACCCGGGGTGACCGGGTAGCCCGCACAGCGCCTGCTGAAAAGCGCGAGGGGCGATGGATGCGCGGCGAGGTGCACGACCCGCGAGCCCACAAGCTGGGCGGGGTGGCAGGGCATGCCGGATTGTTTAGCACCTCCGCCGATTTGGCGAAATATGCCCGAATGGTATTAGGCGAGGGTACTTTTGGAGATGTGAAGAAAGGTGGCATAAAAATCCTTTCAGCTAAGACCTGCCGGGAGTGGACCCAAGCACGGGAAGTACCCGGGGGATACCGGGCCTACGGGTGGGATGTCGACACGGCCTATTCCTCCAACCGGGGCAAACTTTTTCCAAAGTTATTGAGCTTCGGCCACACCGGTTTCACGGGCACGAGCATCTGGATCGACCCGGTGCATGACACCTTCCAGCTATTCCTGTCGAACCGCGTGCATCCGGATGGCAAGGGTGACATCCAGAGACTTCGGGGTCTGGTGGCAACCGAGTGCGCCAAGCTGGTGATGCCTGACGCACCGGAACCGGTGGTAAAGACCGGCCTCTCAGTGCTTGTCAGCGAAAACTACAGACGGCTCAAAGGGAAGAAAATCGGAATCGTGACCAATCACACCGGTCGGGACCGATTCGGAACCAGTGTGGTGGATCTCCTGAACAAGGCCCCGGGCGTGACCGTGAAAATACTCTTTGGACCCGAGCACGGCATCCGGGGAGCGGTGGACCGGCCCGTGGCGG
This sequence comes from Gemmataceae bacterium, assembly GCA_017853285.1. GTDB lineage: Bacteria > Planctomycetota > Planctomycetia > Gemmatales > Gemmataceae > UBA6894. Next base: position 7,974 of record JAFMJU010000136.1, on the reverse strand, counting down.
ACAGCGAAGACGCTGCGACCGGCCTGCCGGTAGTGAGCCTCTACGGCCCCAGAAGGAAACCAACCAAAGAACAACTGGCAGGTTTGGACCTACTGGTTTTCGATATCCAGGATGCCGGCTGCAGGTTCTACACCTATTCCAGCACGCTGGGAAACATCATGGAGGCGGCATCAGATGCCGGTGTCGGGGTGATGGTGCTGGACCGCCCCAACCCGATTGGCGGATTGGCGTTCAATGGGCCATTGACCGATCCCGGGGCAGAATCGTTTGTCGCCTTCCACCGGATTCCAACCCGGCATGGTTTGACGCTGGGGGAACTGGCGAGGCTTTACGCCGCAGAAAGGCATGGAGCCGGCAAGAAATTTCCAGCCGTGAACCTGGAAGTGGTGCCCATGGAGGGTTGGGCACGGGAAATGACCTTTGAAAAAACCGGCCTGGAATGGCTGGCCCCGTCGCCGAACCTTCGATCCCTTCAAGCAGCCCAGACCTACCCGGGCATCGGTCTGGTTGAATTCACCAATCTCTCTGTAGGCCGGGGAACCGACCGGCCCTTCGAGTGGGTGGGCGCTCCCTGGCTACAGCCGGAACGAGTGATTCAAAAATTGCGTGGTATGGACATTCCGGGGGTACAGTTCCTGTGGGTAAACCGGACTCCCTCCTCGAGTGTCTTTGCCAACAAGCCCTGCCAGGGAATCGACATACTGGTTACCGACCGGGAAAAACTGGATCCGTTGCGACTGGGAATCGCCTTGGCGCTAGCCCTGCGCGAGGTGCACGGGGATATCTGGCAAGTGGACCGGATGAAAAACCTGCTGGTGAACCAGGCCACTCTGGACATGATCAAGGAAGGAAAGAGCCTGAACGCCATTTTGGACAGCTTCCGGCCGGGACTTGAGGAATTCAGAACCAGGCGGGAGAAGGTGCTGCTTTACCGATGAGTCAAAGGCCAAAAACACCACTTGTCAGTCGGCGACCACGCAAGACGGGCGTTTGCCTTGGCCCGGAACAGTTGCTCGGGTCGGGCGTTTTTTTGGATTTGTTGGCGGCCTCCACCCAGGGTCTTTTTTGCGGAAATCGCCTGGGTGCGTGCGCCCTGGCTGACTGGCTGGAAGAACAGGGCGATTTTGGCTTGGCTGACTGTCTGCGGGAGAGCCTGGGAAACCAAGTTCTGATACCCTTGCCGGGCACGCATCAGGCAGCCTGGCGCCCGGTGATTGGATGCGAGGGGGGCCTGTTCACTTGCGTTGGGCGACGGCTTCTCTGGCCCGCCTTGCGCGCCAATCGCCCTGGTTTAGGCTTGGTGCAAGGCCTGAACCTGCAAGGGTGCAATCTGGTTGCGGAGGGCCTGAATCGGCTGCTGGAAAGCCGCGCCCTTAGCCAATTGGTCCGCTTGAACCTGCGGGACAATCCCTTGGGCAATTCAGCCATGACAGCCATGGCCCAAAGCGGGTCTCTGCACCGCCTGATGGAATTGAACCTGTGGGGTTGTCATATTGGCCGCGAGGGAGCGCAGCACCTGGCTTTGTCTGCCGGCCTTGGCAATCTGATGCGATTCAATCTGCGTAGCAATCCACTTGGATTGGAGGGCGCCAGAGCCATTCTGGAGTCGGATCGATTTGGCCAGGTGGAAGACCTGGTATTGCAGCGTGTTCGTATGAACGACGGAAGGCTGGACTCGCAGCCTGGCTGGTCAAACCTGAAGGCACTATATCTCGGAGGCAACCAAATCGGGCCTGAAGTAATGAAAGCATTGGCTGGAAGCCCGCACCTGGCCAATCTGGAGCATTTGGAACTGAACGGGAACCGAATCCGTTTCTTGGGTGCCAAGGAATTGGCGAACGCACTGAATTGGAAACGGCTTAGAATCCTGCAAGCCAGGGACAACCGGATCGGTCCGGGAGGAGCCCGGGTACTTGCCAAATTGAACCTCCCCACCTTGGAAATAATTGACCTGCGGAAAAACTGGCTGGGGGACAACGGCCGAAAACTCCTGAAAGCATCCCCCTTGGGACAAGGCAAAATACAACTGAAATTGGGGCAGAACGAACCCAGGCCACGCCTACCCGTTGGCATTCGACCCGCCCAGGCAGGAAACCTCATCCGAAGGGCATGGACCCATGTCCGTGGCCTATTCGGGCTATAGCCCGCCAACGGGAAACATGGTAGTTTTGCCTCCACCAGGGGATAATAGTCTGACCCCTGCCCCGCCTTCCTCGGGATTCACCCGAAATGTCCCATTCACTGCTTGTAACGGCTTTTGGGCTAATATTTGGGTTCCCCGTTGCCGGACCGGCTTCGGGTGAAACGCCGGATTTTGACCGTGAGGTCGCGCCCCTTCTGGCCACCCATTGCCTCGAGTGTCATCGAGGCGACAACACCAAGGGAAAACTGGACCTCTCTACCCGGGCGGGGGCCCTGAAGGGAGGCAAGTCGGGCCCGGCATTGGTGGCAAAGCTACCCGAAACGAGCCTGCTGCTCGAACGGGTGACTGCTGATGAGATGCCGCCCAAACAACCGCTTGGGGCCAAGGAAAAAGATTTGCTGAAGGCTTGGGTGAAAGCGGGGGCGCCCTGGGGAGCCACGCCCGACAAGCCGATTGATCCTTTCCGATACACCACTTCCGGGCGGGCCGGCTACGACTGGTGGTCGTTGAAACCGGTTCAGGCCCATGGTGTTCCCAAGGATTGGAATGGGAACCCCGTGGATTTTTTCATCCGGAAAAAGTTGGCGGAGGGCGGCCTGAAACCGAATCCAGAGGCAGACCGGAGGATCTTGTTACGCCGATTGTCCCTGGACCTCACGGGTCTGGCCCCTACCGCAAACGATTACAAAACTTTCTTGAACGACACTGCCCCCCAGGCCTACGAACGGCAGGTGGATCGTTTGCTCGCCTCGCCCCATTACGGGGAAAGGTGGGCCCGGCATTGGCTGGATGTCGCCCGTTATGGGGAGACGGACGGGTTTGAACGGAATCCGAAGCGTCCCAACGCATGGCCCTACAGGGACTGGGTGATCCGAGCCCTGAACGAAGACATGCCCTTTGACAGGTTCGCCCGGTTGCAACTGGCCGGGGACGCACTGGAGCCCGACAACCCGGACGCGGTGAAAGCAACAGGCTTTCTGGTGGGTGGCGTGTACAACACCGTGCTGGGCAATGACCAGATGCGGCGGGCCAACCGACAGGACGAACTGGAGGACCTGATCGGCACTGTGGGGCAGTCTTTCCTGGGCCTGACAGTGAATTGCGCCCGTTGCCATGACCACAAATTCGACCCGATCGGCACGGATGATTACTACCGCATGGCCGCCTCCCTGGCTGGTGTGAACCATGGGGAAAGAAAACTACCCGATCCTGGTCTGGTGAACCGGATCGCCAAACTCGAGGAAGCAAAGCAGAAAACCGACGGAGAACTTGAAAATCTGGAAGGGCCAGTGCGCCAGGCCTTACTTCAGGAAAGACGAAAGGGCCCAGATGGGCCGGCGGCGCCGAGGCCAATGATTTCCTGGGATTTTTCCAAGGGATTGAAAGACACGGAAAACGGGTTGGTGTTGAAGCCGGAGGGACCGGTGCGGCAAACCCCCAACGGGGTTCGTTTGGCGGACAACGGATACCTGAAATCGGAACCCATCCGCACCACGCTACGTGAAAAGACCCTGGAAACCTGGGTACTGGTGGACCCGGGAACACAGCAAGGGGGCGCGCCGGTCAGCCTGTTCAAACCGGGCGACGCGACCTTTGACGCCATCGTCTACGCCGAGCTGGAAAAGAACCGATGGATGGCCGGCAGTGATTTCTTCCGGCGGACACGGTCATTCCAGTCACCGGACACCAAATCCCCCGCCCTGGACCGGTGGGTCCACGTGGCCATCACCTACCATGCGGATGGCAAAATCACAGGGTACCGGGACGGGATGCCCTATGGCGCCCCCTACCAATCGGCGGGTCTTTTCCCATTCGAGGCAGGCCAGTCTCAAATCCTTGTGGGTTGCAGGCTGGAACCCGCAGGCGGCAACAAAATGTTCACGGGCACGGTGGGGCGGGTGCGGATTTTTGACCGGGCCCTTTCGGCCGATGAGGTGAAACGCTCATTCGACCAAGGGGATACCTGGCCTAGCCGGCAGGAGGTGATTGCCCGTTTGTCTCCACCCCAAAAGACCGAGCACGCGGCCCTCACAGCAAAGCTGGATCAGTTGAATCAGGACCTGGTGAAGGCCCGGGCCGTCCAGGGTGCGAGGGTTTACGCGGTGGTTGGCGGCAACCCGGAAGTCACCCGGGTTTTGGCTCGAGGTGATTACACCAAACCGGGGAAGGTGGTTGGGCCCGGAGGGGTGCGTTCCGCCGGACTGCCTGCAGGTGAATTCGGCCTGAAGCCGGATGCCTCCGACCGGGAACGGAGGATTCGACTGGCCGAGTGGATCAGCAGCCGCGACAACCCCCTGTTCGCCCGGGTGGCCGTGAACCGATTGTGGCTGCACCACTTCGGCGCGGGATTGGTGGAAACCCCCAGTGATTTCGGCTTCAACGGCGGTAATCCCAGCCACCCGGAACTGCTGGATTGGCTGGCCACAGAATTCCTGCGCCAAAACCACAGCTTGAAGGCGATGCACAAGCTGATGGTGACCAGCGCCACCTACCGGCAATCTTCAGCGCCCGTCGCGGAAAGTTTGGCCAAGGATGCGGACAACCGGCTTTTGTGGCGGATGCGCAAGCGCAGGCTGGAAGGGGAGATTCTCAGGGATTTGATGCTGCAGGCCGCCGGTACGCTGAATTTGGAAATTGGCGGGCCCGGGTTTTCAGATTACCGGGTGATCGACACCGGCAACGGCACCACCTACTACGAGCCGTTTGATTCAGACGCCCCGGAACTGCAGCGGCGCAGCATTTACCGGTTCACGCCCCGCGGCGGCGAAACCAGCATGTTGGACCTGTTCGACTGCCCGGATTGCGCGACAGCGTCACCCAAGCGCAGTTCGACCACCACACCGCTGCAGGCGTTGAGTCTTTGGAATGGGGCCATGGCACTGCGGCTGGCGGGAAATCTGGCCCGACTGATCGAAAAGCAACATGCCGGTATTCCCAACCAAATGGACGCGGCCTACCAAATGACCCTGGGACGACCACCCACCGAGCTTGAGCGGCAAAAGGCCGGCGAGCTTGCAAAAAAGCACGGCCTTCGGGCGGTTTGCCGGGTCTTGTTCAACAGCAATGAATTCCTGACCGTGGAATGAGGAACCCAGCCATGCCCCACCCGCACCGGCGTGACTTGCTTGGAAGCCTTGGAGCCTTGGGAACCGCCGCCCTTGCCGGTCTTTTGACCAGAGATGGCAGGTCACGGACCGATGGCCCTGGCTCTGATTTCATGATCCCGGCCAAGGCAAAGCGGGCGATACAAATCACCCTGGTGGGGGGAATGAGTCACATCGATTCGTTCGACCCCAAACCAGCGCTGAAAAAGCTGAACGGCAAGACGCTGGAAACCGATTCGCCCCCGGATTTGTTTTTTGGACAGATGGGGCTTTTGCGCCAGCCGGATTGGGAGTTCAAGCCCCGCGGGAAATCGGGTCTGGAAATCTCGGATTTATTTCCCCATATCGCGAAGCAGGCGGACAAACTGACCATCCTGCGCTCGATGGTGACCGACAGCGCCAACCATACCCCCGCGCTGTTTGTGGAAAACTCGGGATTCCAGTTCAATGGGTACCCCGCCATGGGGAGCTGGCTTTCCTATGGCTTGGGGTCTGTCGCGGAAGACCTTCCGGCGTTTGTGGTGCTGCCGGATGGAAGGAGCGGCCCGAACGGCGCGGCTTCGAACTGGACCAACGGGTTCCTTCCAGCCGAGCACCAGGGCGTGGCACTGCTGCCCGGCCAACAACCTGTGAGGGACCTGAACCCGGCACAGGCCGTGAGCAACGAGGAAGAAAAAGCCTCGCGGGAATTCCTGCGCCAGACCAATCGCGCTCACCTTGAAACGGCCGGAGGGGAAGCGTCGCTGGCGGCACGCCTGAAAAGCTACGAATTGGCGGCTCGCATGCAACTGGCCGTACCCGAAGTCAACGATTTGACCCGCGAAAGCGAGGAAACCCTGAAACTGTACGGGATGGACAACCGGGCCACCCTGGATTGCGGGCGGCGCTGCCTGCTGGCACGGCGACTGCTGGAAAAAGGCGTGCGTTTTGTGCAGGTTTATTCCGGCGGGGCCATCGCAGGAACCCCGAGGCACAGTTGGGATGCCCACGAGAATGTGAAAGAAAACCATGGGGCCGAGGCGTTGCGGATTGACCAGCCGGTGGCGGGGTTGCTGGAAGACCTGGGCCGGCGCGGAATGCTGGCAGACACACTAGTCCTGTTCACCACCGAATTCGGGCGAACCCCGTTCACCCAGTCGGCCAAGGGTACTGTGGGCCCAGGCCGTGACCACAACAAATATGGGTTTTCGTGCTGGATGGCAGGTGCCGGCCTGAAACCGGGAATCGCCCACGGGGCAACGGACGAAGTGGGATGGAAAGCAGTGGAGCAACCGGTCACCTGGAACGACTTCCACGCCACCGCGCTACACCTGCTGGGCATCCGGCATGACCGGCTGACCTACTACCACAACGGCATAAGGCGACGGCTGACCAATGTGCACGGAGAGCTGGTGGAGAGTATTTTAAGTTAATGCGTGTCCGCTAATTATTTTATTCATTTGCACAGCCGAAGTATTTGAATAAATGAAATGGCCACCAATAAAGTCCAGTTATTAGATTGTGACAGCATCAAATTTCCCACCTGACTATCCATACTGAGGGCGAATTCCCAAGAAATCCGCTAGCCATTTCTCAATCCGCCCACTAATCATGAGATAGCTTAATGGGGCAGAAAAGCGCCGAGGCCTAATCTTGATAAAGATTGGTGGAATCAAAATGGAAAACAATACGCTGACTGAAGCCAACATCCCTGGCCAACCTAGGTCTCCCGCTCCTCGCCCCACCCGGCGTTCCTGGGCGGAACCGTGGAAAGTGAAGGTGGTGGAACCCCTGAAGATGACTTCACGGGCTGAGCGTGAAAAGGCGATTCAGGATGCCGGGTTCAACACCTTCCTGTTGCGATCCGAGGATGTGTACATCGACCTGCTGACCGACAGCGGCACCAGCGCGATGAGCGACTGGCAATGGGCCGGGATGATGCTGGGTGACGAGGCCTACGCAGGCAGCAAGAATTTCTACCACCTCGAATCGACGATCCAGAAATATTACGGGTACAAGTATGTGGTCCCGACCCATCAAGGGCGGGGAGCGGAAAATATCCTGTCGCAAATCCTGATCAAACAGGGCGACACGGTTCCGGGCAACATGTACTTCACCACCACCCGGCTGCACCAGGAGCTGGCAGGCGGGACATTCGTCGATGTGATTGTCCCCGAGGCCCATGACCCCAATCACCTGGGACTCTTCAAAGGCAATGTGGATCTGGATGCCTTTGACAAACTGATCCAGCGGGTGGGCCCCGGCAAGATCCCCTACATCACGATCGGGGCCACGGTGAACATGGCGGGTGGGCAACCCATCTCCATGGAAAATATCCGGGCGGTCAAGGAACTGGCACACCGCCACGGTATCAAGGTGATTCTGGATGCCACGCGCGCCGTGGAGAACGCCTGGTATATCCAGCAACGGGAAGCGGGATACCAAGGCAAAACAGTCGCTGAAATCCTTTTGGAATTCTGCTCCCACAGCGATGGCTGCACCATGAGTGGCAAGAAAGACGCCCTGGTGAACATGGGTGGCTGGCTGGCGGTAAATGACCAAAGTGTCTACGAGGAAGCCAGCAACCTCGTGGTGGTTTACGAGGGGTTACACACCTACGGCGGCATGTCCGGACGGGACATGGAAGCCATGGCACGGGGCATTGTGGAGAGCGTTCAGGATGACCACATGCGCGCCAGGATCGGCCAGGTGGAATACCTTGGCCAGAAGCTGATCGACTGGGGAGTG
>JAFMJU010000135.1 GCA_017853285.1 Gemmataceae bacterium | reverse complement strand
TCGAATTCGGCACCCAGGCATGGACCTCCAGCTTTTTCCAATTTATGAAGCCGGAAAAATGTTAGGTTTAGGAGTTGTTTCACCTGCTTCTCCCGGGGAGTCAAGCCATGGCCGGACCTAGCCGACGGGAATTGCTTGCGGACACGGCCAAGGGCATGCTGCTTGCCAGCCTGGGATGGGGCTTCAGCCAGGAACTGGGGCTTTCGCCCGCCTGGGCGGGGGAGGAGCCAGGCCGGTTGACCTTCGGGCCGTTGGAACCCCTGGTGGACTTTGTGGCCCAGACCCCACCGGAAAAGATCATCGCGGAGTCGATCGCAAAGATTCGATCCGGGGTGTCGACCCGCGACCTCGTAGCGGCCACGGCTTTGGCCAACGCCCGGGCTTTTGGGGGGGAGGATTATGTCGGCTTTCACACGCTGATGGCCCTGGCTCCGGCATGGTCAATGGCGCAGGAGGAGGGTAATGATCCCAGGTCCTCGCTGGCCGTATTGAAAGTGCTCCATCGCAACGCCCAGCGTTTGAAGGAACGCGGGCCGTCACCTGACACCCTTGCGCCGGTGAAAATTGAGACGCCCCCACCTGGCGCTGTCGCCGGCAAAGGGCTACGGGATGCGGCCCGGGACAAGGACCTCCAAGGGGCGGAAAAACGGTTTGCCGAATTGGCCGGAAAGGGGACAGGGCATGCCCTGGACGCCCTGATGGAAATGGTGGAGGACGGCGCGGAGGTGCACCGCACGGTGCTTGTGGCGAAATCCCTGGAGTTGGCGGGTTTTGTCGGCACAGGGCATGCCCACACCCTGCTGCGTCAATCGGTCCATTACTGTGTGAAGAACGAGGCTTCCCCATCCTATATCGGGCAATGGGGCGAGTTGCGCAGCTTGATCCCCGTCCTTTTGGATGAATTGGAGCTGAAATCGTGGTCGCCCGGTAAAAGGCGGATGGATGCCGCGTGGATAAGGACCGCCAGCAATTCCTTCCTTTCGGGGTCCCCCGCCAGCGCGCCCGCCGCGATCGCCTTTGCCTTGAAGGAGGGGGTGCATCCGGAGGATATCGGGGAAGCAATCGCCCTTGGGTCGAACCATTTGGTGCTTCGCGATCCCGGGCGCAAGGGGCGGGAGGTCCAGCCGGGCAAGCCGGAAGGCAGCGTCCATGGAGATTCGGTGGGGGTGCATTCGGGCGATTCCACACATGCATGGCGGGCGATCGCCCGGTCGGGGAGCCCGAGGACACAAGTCATCAGCCTGATGCTGGCGGGGTACCAACTGGCCCGTGACCGCGCATACCGGGGAGCGGAAATCCTCACGGCCGAGCCGGTTTACGCGGGCGCCATGCTGGAGGCGGCCCGGAAGGTGCCCGCCGAGCGGTTGGTGGCGGAACTGGATGCGGCGGTGGGCGCGGGTGACCAGAACATGGCCGCCGCCCTGGTCATGCGTTTGGGAGAAACCGGGGCCGGCGCGGATGAGCCGAAGCGGATATTGCGGAAGTGGGCAACCACCGAGGATGGCGCCCTGCACGCGGAGAAATACTACCGCACCGCCTGTGATGATTTTCAAACCACCCGACCGGAACTGCGGTGGAACCACCTTGCCGGCCTGGCCAGGGTGACCGCCAGCGCCAGCGCCGCCCGGGTGAAAGCCCCGGGCCTGGAAGAGGCGACCGCCCTGCTGCGGGGTTGACGCGAGGATCACCAGAAAAAACCAAAGGAAGAGGGCCGCCCGTTGGGGCGGCCCTCTTCCTTTGGGAATCATGGAAAACCTGTCCGGATCAGGGCAGGCGCTTGATGTGGACATTGCGGAAGGAGACGGCGTCGCCGTGGCCGGCGAAGCCGAAGTAGCCTTCCTTGTTGTCCTTGCCGGGGTGGGGGGTGTTGGCCATGAACTTGTCGACCTTGGAGAGGTCGGTGTCGAGGACCCGTGTGCCGTTGAGTTCGGCGACGATGGTGGAGCCCTTCACGGTGACCTCGGCGTAGTTCCACTGGCCGACTGGACGGAGGTATCCGCGGTTCACGGCGGTCATGCCGTAGGCGGACAGGTTGTACTGCCGGGGATCGAGCTTCGCGTATTTGTCGGAAGTGTCATCGAGGATCTGGAGCTCGCACATGCCGGTGTAGGCGGTGTCGCCGTTGCCCGGGTAGCGGATGGCCAGGCCGTTGTTGCCACCGGGGGGCAGCTTGTACTCGAGGCGGACGACGAAGTCGGCGTATTTGTCCTTGGTGTGGAGGACGCCTCCCTTGCCGGGCTTGCAGCAGATGGCGCCATCCTTGACCTCATAGTTGGCGGCGGCGCCGGCCCAGCCGTCGAGGGAGGAGCCGTCGAGGCGGGTGAAACCGGAATCCTTGTCCAGTGACTTGAGCATCTCGCTCGCCTCGGCCGCGGGGATTTCGCGGGCGAAGATGTTGCGCCAGCGGATCTCGCCGCCGTGGGTCTGCAGCAGGACCTTGCCCTGGCGGGGCAGGGGGCTCTTGCGATCCCAGAAGTTCTCCATGCGGGCGCCGTTGACCACGAGCTTGCCGTTCAGGTGGATCCAGGTGCGCTCGCCGACCTGGCGGATGCGGAAACTGTTCCACTCGCCCAGGGGCTTGTCGGCCAGCACGAGCGGGTCCTTGCCGGGGGCGTCCTTCGAGTTGTTCCAGAGGCCGCCGGAGCCCTTGTCGGCGCCCAGGTTCCATTTGCCACCTTCCTTGGTGTAATCCCAGATCTGGATCTGGGGGGTGGCCCGCATGTAGATGCCGCTGTCGGCCTTGGGCACGGTGCGGTACTCGATCAGCAACTCGATGTCGCCCAGTTCGTCCTCGGTGGCGAGGTAGGCGCCGTTGCCGTCGTTGACCAGCTCGCCGTTCTCGACGGACCAGTGCTTTTTGGCATCCTCGGTCCACTTGGCGATCTTCGCCTTGCGATCATCGGCCGAGGCCTTGGCCACCTCGTAGGGATTGGCTCCCTTCTCGTGGATGGCCCAGCCGTGCCAGCCGGTGAGGTCCTTGCCGTTGAACAGCGGGCGGAAACCCTCGGGAACCTTGAGATCCTGGGCCGGGGCGACGAGGGCCATGGCGGCCATCATGCCGGCGGCAAGCAAACTCCTGCGCATGCGAAGACTCTCCTTCAGGAACAAAAAAGGACGAAAACCCCTACTGTTCGCGGTTTTCGGTTCTTGACCGCCGGCGGCGGGCCGCGACTGGGCGCGGGTTGGGCGGGTTATAAGGCCGATAGGGATATTACCACAGCATTTTGGCGGGTGCGACTGCCTGAAAAGGCCATTTTTTGCGGGGTGCCCCGGGTCGGCCGATAAGGTAGAAACTGGTTTTCCAGACAGGCAAGGCGGGCGGACCAATCCGCCCCAACCCCCAGAATTCCCATGAGCCAAGCCAGCAAACCCACCCCGGCGCGCCGCACCGCCATCCTGTTGATCGACTGCCCGGACCAGCGTGGCATCGTGGCCGCGGTCGCGGACTTCCTGTGCCGTCACCAGGCCAACATCCTGCATGCCGACCAGCACCAGGACGCCGAGCGCGACCTTTTCCTGATGCGGGTGGAATGGGACCTGGATGGGTTCACCCTGGACCTGGACGGGTTTCCCCGCCGGTTCGCGGCCGTGGCGGACCGTTTCAACATGCGCTGGAAGCTGGAACGGTCGGACAAGCCGCTGCGGGTGGCCCTGTTCTGCTCGCAGCACCTGCACTGCCTGGTGGATTTGCTGTACCGGCACCATTCGGGTGAACTGCCCTGCGAGATTCCGCTGATCGTGGCCAACCACGATGATGGGCGGCGGTGGGCCGAGTTTTACAACATCCCGTTCCATCTGATCACGGTGGAACCGGGGAAGAAACCGGCCGCCGAGAAGAAACAACTGGCGCTGCTGGAGGAGCACAAGATCGACCTGGTGGTGCTGGCCCGGTACATGCAGGTGGTGTCGCCGGATTTCGTGGCGCGCTACCCGCGTCGGATCATCAATGTGCATCATTCGTTTTTGCCCGCGTTCATCGGCGCGCGGCCGTACCACCGGGCCTTCGAGCGCGGCGTGAAGCTGATCGGCGCGACCAGCCACTATGTGACCGACGAGTTGGACGAGGGGCCGATCATCGAGCAGGATGTGGTGCGCATCTCGCACCGCGACAACCTGGCCGACCTGCTGGAAAAGGGCCGGGACCTGGAGAAGATCGTGCTGTCCCGCGGCCTGCGCTGGCACCTGAACCACCGGGTGCTGGTGTACGACCGCAAGACGGTGGTGTTTGACTGACACCGTCCGTCACCGGTTGCGGAACCCCAGGTCTGCCGGGGTTCGCGGGCTGACGGTGAAGGTGAATTCCGCGCCCGGTCGGAACGGGGCCTCGAGTTCGCAATTCTCAAACGAGATGCCGCCCGGGATGGGGCCGCTTTCGCCCCAGTAGGTTTTGCGCGCGTTGACCCGGGCCTCCAATCCGGGAACCGCCCGGGTCTCCCACAACTGGGTGGCTTTTTTGCCCTGATAGCGCCAATGGGGTGACACGCCCGGGGCGTAATCGGCCTGGGCGGGGTTGTCCTCATCGTTTTCCCAGGCCACCCGGGCCAAACCGTCTTGCTGGGTGAGTTCATCGAGCTTCCAGCCGCGCCAGGGGGCGAAATTGAGCCGGTCGGGCCGGTAATCGCCCCACAGGTCGCGGGCGTGGACCGGCCCCTTCGCCAGCCAGACCCGGCGCAGGCGGGCGTAGTTGCCCATGGTGGCGCTCAAGACCAGGCTGGCCATGGGGGCTGAATCGGGCCCGGCCAGGGTGCGGAAGGTCACCGAGTGGGGGCTGCGGGAATCGAAACGGGCCTCGACGGCGGGATGGGCCCCGTTGGGCATGCGTTCGCTGGCGATGAACAGGCGCAGGATTTCATGGTCGGTGTGCTTTTCCACCACGCCCCGGTTTGGTCCGGTTGGGGTGGCGCGCAGGGCGTCCTCGAGGGTGTCGCCGCTGGTGAAGCGCAGGCCCGGGTTGCCATCGGCCGAACGCTCCAGTTCGGATTGGGCACGCCTGCCCCCAGCCACCGGTTCGAGGGACACGAAATTGATCACCCGGGGAAAGGTTTGGCCCAGATGGGGGGCGTGGAGGCGGATCAGCCCCCTGGGGCCCGGGGTGGGCTGCAGGCTGATGGACAGGCCGTCGGGGTGGCCCCAGCGGGGCGGTTGGCCGGGTTCGGGCTGGATCCATTCGTGGCAGGGGGCGGGGCCCGCAGCGGGGAAAACCAGGAAAAACAAGGCTGCCATCAGCCGGAACACCCGCATGGAAACCATCTTCAGGCAACCCCCCGTGTGATGCTTGTGGCCCCGGACCGGCTGGCATATCATGCGATTATTCCGCGAGTTTGATATTCCCGCGCACGGATTATCCAGACAACCCCGCCTTGTGCCCGCCCTTTGCGGCGGTTTTTCACCCAGGAGCTCCCCATGCGTCAGATTCCCCTGAATCGCCGTAGTTTTGTGATCAGCTCGGCCGCGGCCACCGGCGGCCTGATGGCGGCCCGGTTGCCCGCCAAGGCGGCGCTGGCCGACAAGGTGCGCGTGGGCATCATTGGCATCGGTGGCCGGGGCCTGAACAACCTGGTGGAGATCGAGCCCTCGGGCGGGATTGTGGCCGCGCTGTGCGATGTGGATGACAAGCGCGCCGCCGAGGCCCGCAAGAAGTGGCCGGATGTGCCCTTCGAGCGCGATTTCCGCAAGCTGCTGGATCGCAAGGATCTGGACGCCATTTTGGTGGCCACGCCCGACCACACCCACTTCCCCGCCGCCGCCATGGGCATGGATGCCGGGAAGCACATGTACTGCGAGAAGCCGCTCACCCACACGGTGGAAGAGGCGCGCATCCTGCGGAACATGGCGGCCGCGAAGAAGCTGCAGACCCAGATGGGCACGCAGATCCACTCGGGCGACAACTACCGCCGCGTGGTGGAGATCATCCAGGCCGGCGTGATCGGCCCGGTGAAGGAAGTGCATGTGTGGTGCGCCAAGTCGTGGGGCGGCAACGGCCAGCAGCCGGTTGGGGAGAAGGTGCCCGAGGGGCTGGATTATGACCTGTGGCTGGGGCCGATCCAGCCTGTGCCCTACAGCAAGGAATATGTGCCCTTCAACTGGCGCAAGTACTGGGCCTTTGGCGGCGGCACGCTGGCCGACATGGGTTGCCACTTCATCGACCTGGCGTTCTGGGCCCTGAACCTGGACCTGCCCACCCGCGTCTCGGCCGAGGGAACGCCGGTGAGCCCCTACACGGCCGCCACCGAGCTGACCGCCCACTGGGATTTCGCGGCCCGTGGCGACCGGCCCGCCGTGAAGGTGCACTGGTACGACGGTGGCCGCAAGCCGGCGGTGGAAGGCATGCTGAAGTGGGACAACGGCGTGCTGTTCGTGGGAGAGAAGGGCATGCTGCAGGCCGATTACGGCCGGTACAGCTTCCTGCCCAAGGAGAAATTCGAGGGGGTGAAGCTGCCCGAGCCCACCATCGCCAAGTCGATCGGCCACTGGAAGGAATGGCTGATGGCCATTCGGGGCGAGGGCAAGCCGCTCTGCTCGTTCGACTACAGCGCCCGGCTGACCGAGATGGTGCTTTTGGGCACCGTGGCTTACCGGGCCGGGAAGGCCTTTGATTGGGACGCGAAGAACTTCCAGGCCAGCGACCCCGCGGCGCAGGCTTACCTGACCAAGACCTACCGCGAAGGCTGGTCGGAGAAGCTGAGCGGCTACAAGCAATACCTGAAGGGTTGATCCGAACCTATCCGAAGGAGCAAAACCATGAGCAGACTTTCCCGGCGCGGATTTTTGGCCGGTGCCTCGGCGGCGATCGCCTCGGCCCCGGCGCTGGCCAACCTGGCCAGCCGCGCGGCGGCCCCCGGCTTCTTGCTGGGCTGCCAGACCTACACTTTCCGTGAATTCGACCTGGAAGGGGCGCTGAAGCGGATGAAGGAGCTGGGCATCCAGCACGCCGAGTTCTACCAGAAGCACCTGCCGCTGGGGGCCACTGGTCGGCAGCTTGAAGCCTTCCAGAAGCTGTGCGCGGACTATGGCGTGTCGCCCCGGGCCTGGGGTGTGCAGCGGTTTTCCAAGGACCATGACGGTAACCGCAAGGTGTTTGACTTCGCCAAGGGTGCCGGGCTGAAGGTTCTGACGGCCGATCCGGATCCGGACAGCTTCGACAGCCTGGACAAGTGCTGCGAAGAGTACGGCATCGCGGTGGCGATTCATCCGCACGGGCCCGTGGGTGGCGGCAAACTGCACCGCTGGTATGACGCGGACACGATTCTGGCGGCGGTGAAGGACCATCACCGGCTGATCGGCTCGTGCATGGACACGGGGCATCTGATCCGTTCGGCCCAGGTGGGCAAGAAGCTGGATCCGGCCGAGCAGATCCGCAAGATGGGCAAGCGGAATTTCGCGGTGCACCTGAAGGACCATGACAACGCCAAGAAGGAAGACGTGGTCTTCGGCAAGGGTGTGCTGGATGTTGCCGGGGTGCTGAAGGCCCTGAAGGAAGTGGGCTTCACCGAGATGGTGAGCATTGAGTACGAGGCGAAGCCGCAGGACCCGACCGGCGATGTGCGGGAATGCGTGGCGATTTACAACCAGGCGGTCAAGGAACTGGGCTAGGAAGCCGATTTGACAGTATCCGGCCCCCGGTGCTAGATTAAGCTTGCTTGATTGGCAATTGGGGCAAACTATTCCGGGATGGTGTAACGGTAGCACGACTGGCTCTGAACCAGTTAGTCTAGGTTCGAATCCTAGTCCCGGAACTGCCGCTCTTATGCGCCAGCACCTCTGCATGGGAAAGATCAACGGGGCGTAGCTCAGCCTGGCTAGAGCGCTTGGTTTGGGACCAAGAAGTCGCAGGTTCGAATCCTGTCGCCCCGAGTTTTCAATAGAAAGCCGCAAGTTCTTGTGAAACAAGGGCTTGCGGCTTTTCTGTTTGACTTCTCTCGCCAAGCCCAAATAATGCCCCCAGATAGGTATGTAGTACATGTACTACATTTGCTCCTCTGGAGGCCCCATGGATTTACCCGACGGGAAGCGCGGACCTGCCAAAAAACCACCTGCTTATCGGCATTTCAAGCCCCGTAACCAAGGGGTGGTTAGGATTGCTGGCAAAGACTATTACCTTGGCGAATATCAATCGCAGGAGAGTTGGCGAAGATATAACCAGCTTCTTGCTGAACTTTTCTTCGCCGAACCTGCCGCCAGCCCGCCGATTCCAAGCGCCCAGCCTGTTCAGGTGACGGTTCAGGCCGCTGAGCCATTGGCAGCCCCATTACGCATTGGGGAGCTGACCATGCGGTACCAGGTCCATGCAAACGCTTATTACATAAAGGATGGCAAGCCAACCTCCGAGGCTGAGACCATCAAGCGCAGCCTGGTCTTCCTCAACAGGATGTGCTGCGACGAGCCCGCCAGCGCTTTCACCAGCAAGAAGCTGGAACTGGTTCGAGAGTCGATTGCCAGTGACCCAGTGACCAAAATCCGGAAGAAAAAAGCCAAAGGTGCAAAAGGCCAAACCGAAACGGTGGTGCTGAAGCTGACCAAGGCCAGATCCACGGCCAACCGTTACACGGCCCGAATCAAGCAGATGTTCAAATGGGCCGTGCATGAGGAACTGGTTGAACCAGGGGTCTATGAACGGCTTCGGGCGCTGCCTCCCCTGAAGAAGGGGCGGACCAAGGCCAGGGAGACCCAAAAAGTGAGGCCGGTGTCGGAAGAGCACATCCAGGCCGTCCTCAGGATCTTGCCACCTGTTGTGGCCGACATGGTTCGGGTGCAGCGCCTGGTCGGGTGCAGGCCCCAGGATGTGGTCAACATGTGCCCAGCCGACATCACCAAGGGCGAACCTGGCGAGCCCTGGCTGTACAGGCCTGAAAGCCACAAGACTGCCCATCATGACCAGGAACTTGTGTTGCCCATCGGGCCCAAGGCCCAGGCCATCCTGGAGAAGTACTGGCCAGCCAAGCCAACGGATGTGTTTTTCAGCCCCAAGGTCACCGTGCAGATGCGCAACGACGCGAGGCGTGGTACAGGGAAACATGCCGAAGTGGTGGCCAAACGGCCCAGGAAGGTTGCGACCAGGCCTCCAGGTGACCGGTATGACTCGGCCACCTACCGCCGCGCAGTCAACAGGGCATGCGAGTTGGTAGGGATACCGATCTGGTCGCCCAACCGGCTGCGGCACTCCAGGC
>JAFMJU010000134.1 GCA_017853285.1 Gemmataceae bacterium | reverse complement strand
CCGGAAGCGCCGACGGTCCGTTCGGCAACTCGTCATTCAATGATCCCCAAGGTTTGGCGCTGGTCGAGGGCAAAACCGAGAAACTGCTGGTAGCGGACAGGAAAAACCATCTCATTCGAGAATTGGACCTTTCGGCCAAAACTGTGAAAACGATTGCCGGGACCGGAAAACAGGGGCAAGACAGGCGCACCGGTGGCCCTGGCCCACAAGTTGGCCTGAATAGCCCTTGGGACCTTTGGCTGGATGGTAGCCGTTTGTTTGTCGCGATGGCCGGACACCACCAAATCTGGGTGATGGATTTGGCCACCGGCAACATCACGCCGTTCGCTGGCAGCGGCAGGGAGACCCTGATGGATGGGGAATTCCCGCGTTCGTGTTTCGCTCAACCAAGCGGACTCACCAGTGACGGGAAAAACCTTTTTGTAGCCGACAGCGAGACCAGTTCCGTACGCTCGTTGCCCATTGCCCAGGCCGAAGGAAGCCCCTTGGTTTCAACCCTGGTTGGCACACACCTTTTTAAATTTGGTGACAAGGATGGGGAAGGTGACGAAGCCCTCCTGCAGCATGCATTGGGTGTCACCTGGTTGAAGGACAAGCTTTTTGTCGCTGACACCTACAACAATAAAATCAAGACCTTGGATCCTAAAACCAGGAGTTGCCAAACATTCCTTGCCGGATTTCAAGAGCCTGGTGGCATTTGGGCGAATAACGGTCTTCTTTATGTCGCCAACACCAACGCGCACCAGATCGTGATTGTTGACCCTACCAGTAAAAAGACCCGAATTGTCGATCTGCGGGCCAAGCCTTGAGGAAAACCAAGCTCATGGTTCGCATCCGCCGATGGCCCGCATGCCTGTTGGTGTTTCTTTTGCCGGCCCTGTCCTTGGGCGGTGCTGCCAAAGGCCAAACCGGCACAGCCGGCTTGTTGCAGGTGAAGTCCCCCGCCTCCCATGCCGGCAAGCTTACCCTGACAGCGAAATTGCAGGCCAATCCTTTCTCAAACAAAAACCAGCAACCCCCATCCGGTCACCCCGTTGATTTCAAACCCGGGGAATCCCTTGAAGTCATTTTGATCGGGATACCCGCGAAAGGATTTCACACCTATCCCGCCACAGTTCGGACCCCGCTGCAGGATGAGGCAATGCTTTCAACCCTGCAGTTTTCGCCCCAAGGAAACCTTTTCCCTGTTTGGCCCATCATCGAATCAAAGCCGGAAACGGTACAGGAGGAGGCTCTGGGGGGCAAAATCCTTGAGTTTCCCAGCGAATTCCAGTGGTCCATTCCTTTGGTCATTGACCCGGGATTCAAAGGACCTATAGCCAAGCAGACCCTGAAAGCCCGTCTGCAGGTCTGCGACGAGAAAGGATGCCATTGGGGCGACCACCTGATCGAAATCGAAATACCGGTTTCAGGCCCGGCCATTCCAGCCAATGATGAAGCTCATCCTAAAGCTGTCACCCCTGCCCCTTCCCCCAAAGTTGTCCCGCTCCCAGGCGAAAAAGAGAATCCAAATGGGAGAGAGGGACCGAAACCAAATGCAGACATACGCGCGAATCCGGCAGCGACTCGCATTCCCGAACTTCCCGAAAGCGGCAGTTTTAAAGAGACCGCACGTTATCCGGAAGGAACCATCCATGACCTGGATGGTTTCAAGACCTTTCTCCGCGACCGGACCGGGCAGGAATCAGGCCAAGCTGATTCAGGGCTCTTGGAATTCATGTTTCTGGGTATTTTTTGGGGAGGCATCTCGCTGGTGACTCCCTGTGTTTTTCCAATGATCCCGGTCACCGTCAGCATTTTCCTGAAACAGAAAGAGGACGGCGGGCTCAGCCCGCTCACCAAGGCGCTCATCTACTGTGGAACAATCACGGTCGTCCTGACTTTGGCGGCAGTCATGGCGTTATCACTTTTTGTCTGGCTGAGCATCAATTGGATTTTCAACACTTTTATGGGATTGCTTTTCATTTTCTTTGCCCTGTCCCTTTTCGGCATGTACGACATTGAACTTCCGGCCTGGCTCACCACCTGGAGTAGTCAAAACGAGCAAAAAGGAGGCGCAACTGGAACCGTTTTCATGGCGCTGACTTTTTCCATGCTCAGTTTCGCCTGCGTGGCACCTTTCCTTGGCGGGTTCGGCGCCAATTCCGCCGGGCGCCCCTTTTTTCATCAATTGCTTGGGGGCCTTTCCTTTTCAGCAACCTTCGCGGCCCCCTTTTTTTTCCTGGCCCTCTTCCCGGGATTACTTAGAAGCCTCCCACGAAGCGGGACTTGGCTGAACACCATCAAAGTTGCGATGGGATTTGTGGAGTTGATGGCTGCCATCAAATTTTTTCGGCTGGCTGAAATCCGGGAAGGCACAGCCAATTGGTTCACCTACGATTTTTGCCTCGCCGCCACGGTAGCCATCCTGATTGCTGGAGCCCTTTACCTTTTCCAATTTTTCCGCCTGCCACTCGATACCGAACAGGACCACCTAGGCGTTCCACGAATGACCTTTGGAATCGCATTCCTGACCCTGGCCCTGTACCTGTTTCCCGGAATGCTACACCCAGGTCAACAAGGACGGAATCGCCCCCAAGGAGTGGTTTACGCCTGGATGGATTCCTTCCTATTGCCGGACAATGAGCCGGCCGGAAATGGGATTCATTCCGGAAACGAGCTCCCCTGGTCCGGTGACCTTGCGTTCGCCCTGGCCAAATCCAAACAGGATGGAAAACCCGTGTTCATCGACTTCACGGGGGTCACCTGCACCAACTGCAAACTCAATGAAAAACAAGTCTTTTCGCGGCCTGATGTCCAGCAACTTTTCGCGAATTACCATCTGGTACAGCTCTACACCGATCGCGTGATTCCTGAATTTATTCCGGAAGGAGAAATCCAAAAAAATAAATCCCTTCCAATGGAATTAGCGGAAGCAAATTCCCGCTTTAGAAATGAACATTTCAATGTAGAACAGCTACCTTTTTATGTGATCATCGAGCCAAGATAGCTGACAATATCGCCCCTATTTCAGACCTACCCAACCTGAGCTTGGCCCAATTTGGGACTTGCTGGTAAAAGCTCTTGGTGAAAATCGGTTTGGATCATGCGGAATTCAGGGGATCTATCACAATGGCAAGACGCTGGATGTGTGCAGCAACACTTTTTCTCGCCAATTGTTCCTCAGGTTTCTGCCAAGGCCCCCAACCCGCAAACGGGACCACGGCACCAGCACCCAACCCCGCCCTTCCCACCCCCTTGGATGGGATATTGAAGCAGTGGGAATTGCAGATGCAACGCATCGAATTTCTCACGGCCAATTTGACACTGGTAGAAAAGGACAAAGTTTTCAATGCAGCCAGAACTTCCAGCGGAACAGCGAAATACTTGAAATCGGGTTCCCCAAATCAACCTGTATTGTTGGCCTCTTTGGAATTCCGCAAGGAAAACAAAACGGAAACAGACCGGAAGTTCCTTTGCACCGGGAACTTCCTATATGAATTGGATTTTGGCCAAAAGGTAGTTCGGGCCTTTGAAATGCCAAAGCCCAAGCCTGGACAGGTGGCGGATGACAGTTTTTTGACCTTCATTTTTGGCATGAAAGCCGAGGAAGCGAAAAGCAGATACAACCTGAATCTGGACAAAGAGGACCAGTACTATAGCTATATCTCGATAACACCCAAGCTTCCCGCAGATCGCGCTGATTTTCAAAGGGCCCAGTTGGTCCTTTTAAGGACCACTTTTCTGCCCAGAAGGCTTTGGTTTGAAAAGCCCAACGGAGATGAAACCACTTGGGATATCCCCGTGATCGACACCAAGAAACCGGTGGATCGCAAGGAATTTGATCCGCCGCAACTCGGTAAGGACTGGCGCTGGATGCAGGCTAGCGCCCCTTCGGTTTCCGGGGCCCCTCCCATTCAAAACCAACCGGCACCTAGGGTTGCCCGGCCTGCCCCCTGACACTTTTTCTCATAATTCCTTCATGCCTTCTTGTTAATCTCGTACTCGGGTCTATTTATTGGCATTTCTGACCTTGTTTGTACCTTCGAATCAGCTTGGAGTCTCGACCATGCTTTTCAAAAACAAAATTGCGTTCACCGCAATGGCATTCACTGGTGCCACCTGCCTGGCATTGGCTCAGCCCCCTGGTGGAGGATTTCCGGGTGGCGGGTTCGGTGGGATGATGATGCAGGGGCGCGGTGGATCGGATCCCACCCAACTCCTGAACAACAAGAGCGTTCTGGATGAACTGAAGTTATCCGAGGACGATGCCAAGGAAATCCTGCAAAAATATTCGGAGGAAACCTCAGGCTTGCTGGCCAAAATCCTCGCGGATAGCGGTAAAGGTGACCAAGCCAAACGCCTCAATCAAATCAGGACCCAGCAGTTGGGCCTCAGAGCTTTCTCTGACGCCAAGATTGCCAGCCTATTGAAGCTTTCGGATGATCAAAAGAAGGAAATCAAAGAGTTGGAGGAAGATGTCCGGAAAGAAGCCGATGAAATGAGAAAAGAAATCGGCATGGATTTTTCGAAGATGGGCGAAATGATGAAAAAAGTCGGTGAGCTCAACAAACAGGCCCTCGGCAAGGCCACCGAACTTCTCAAGGACAATCAAAAAGCCACTTGGCAGGAGTTGGTTGGCAAACCTTTTGAAATGAAGATAGGTGGGGGACGCGGAGGCCCTGGCGGTCCTGGTGGCGGCAGAAACCGCCGGACTGATTGACCTTCTCGGGACCCTCCAAAAACAGGAAGGGACCGCGTCCAAGGCGCGGTCCCTTCTTTTTTTCCCTAAACTCGGCTACAGGACCGATTCCAATATCTGAACGCCTTGCCAATGCGCACATTTGTCAAAAAACCCAGAGTTGGGATTATTGGGGGAGGCATTTGGGGCCTGTCCTGCGCCTTTTTCCTGGAAAAAAAATCTGCCGGGCATATTGATGTGGTCGTTCTGGAGGCTAGTGATCGTCCCGGGGGAATGATTCAAACAAGAGAGTTCGCCAACCACAGGATGGAAATGGGACCCAACGGGTTCCTGGACTCGAACCCCTCCACATTCGATTTATGTAAGGAACTGGGTCTTCAGGAGGAACTGCTGCCTGCGAGCGCCTCCGCCGCACGGAATCGGTATTTGTACCTAAAAAACAGGCTCCATAAACTCCCCTCCAACCTGTTTGGGATGGCTTTTTCGCCAGTCCTGTCGATTCGGGGAAAGCTGCAAATCCTGACAGAGGGCCTACGCACCAAGCGGGCTATACCCGAGGAGGAATCGATTGCCGATTTTTTTCGGGCCCGGGTTGGCAATGAAGTCGCCTGTTCACTTGGAGACGCATTTGTCACGGGTATTTGGGGAGGGGATTCAGAGCAACTCAGTCTCCCGAGTTGTTTCCCAAAATGGCGAGAAATGGAAATCTCCCATGGAAGTATTTTGCGGGGGCTGAAGGCGCGCCGGATCGCAAAATCACGGGTAGCCCGGGAGGCTGGCCTGGCCAAACCGCCTTCGCCCCGGATGTGGTCCCTGAAAAAAGGGCTGGGGCAGTTGATCGACACCTTGGCTGTCCATTTAGGTTCCCGATTACGAATCCACCAAAAGGTCTCAGCCTTGCAACCCGTGCGTGGCCAGCCACGGGCGGAGTGGAGGGTTTTTATCGACGGCCACGAGAAACCAGAAACCTTCGATCACGTAATCCTTGCTTGCCCCGCCCATGAGCAAGCCCGGCTTATAGCCCCTTATTCACCCGCATTGGCGAACACCCTGCTTGAAATTCCAACCACACCAATTGCCGTAATTGGTTTGTTGTTCCCTGAAAGTCAAATTTGCGGGGATGCGGTCAAACCAGATGGTTTTGGCTACCTGACTCCCCAAAAGGATGGCAGACCAGTCATGGGGGTGCAATGGTGCTCCGCCATTTTCCCAGGCCACCGGTCCCCACCCGGGTGGCACCTTTGGCGGGCTTTGGTTGGAGGTCCCAACCAAAGTCAACTGCTGGACCTGAATGACGAAACTTTGACCAAGGTGGTCCTTGCGGAATTAAAAACCGTGGGAAATTGGGCCTTAAACCCCGAGTGTGTGCATATTTTCCGGTGGAAACGGGCCATCCCACAGTACACACTGGGCCATGCCAAACGAACCCAAGCCATTCTGGAAGCCCAAAAAACCCTGCCTGGATTGAATTGCGCTGGAAGTTGCATGGGTGGGGTGGCAATCAACGATTGCGTGGAGCAATCCGCCAAATTAGCCGCCGGGCTCGTTGAGAGATTGACCAAAATTTCAGGCTAACTTTTCGGACACGTTTTTTTTTACAATAGTCACATGTTTTGATTCCCCCATGGACCGCAAAACGCGGTGGGACACGGGTTCCTGGAAGAAAAAAAGGAAAATCACCCATGCGGGAAGTGCTTAGCCTCATCCTTGGTGGTGGCAGAGGTTCCAGGCTTTATCCGCTGACCCAGTTGCGCAGCAAACCCGCCGTCCCGGTCGCCGGAAAATACCGGTTGATAGACATTCCCATCAGCAACTGCATTAACAGCGGTTTGAATCGCATTTATGTGCTGACCCAATTTTTAAGCGTCAGCCTGCATCGGCATATCGCCAACACTTATAAATTCGATCCATTCAGCCGCGGGTTCGTGGAAGTTCTGGCCGCGCAACAAACCTTTGAAAAGCAGGATTGGTACCAAGGCACAGCTGACGCGGTCCGCCAGCAAGTCCGTTATGTCATTGAAGATCCGTGCCGCGAGGTGCTCATACTTTCGGGTGATCAGCTTTACCGCATGGATTATCGGCAACTCCTCAGGACCCACAGGCATTCCGGGGCCGATGTGACCATCGCCGTAATTCCTGTTCCTGAAAATCAGGCGTCCGGATTCGGCTTGGTCCGCCTGGATGATTCCGGAAGAGTTGTCCAATTCGTTGAAAAACCTCGGACTGCAGAGCAGTTGGAACCGTACAGAACCTCCCCGGAATGGATGGGGCGACATGGCATTACCGCGCAGGAAAGACCGTTCCTTGCGAGTATGGGCATTTATCTGTTCAACCGCAGGACGCTTCTGGAACTGCTGAACGCCCGTCCGCTCGCCACCGATTTCGGCAAAGAGATTTTCCCAAGGAGCATCGCCAGTCACAAAGTAGTGGCTCACTTGTTTGATGGTTATTGGGAGGATCTTGGAACCATCCAGGCTTACCACGAGGCCAATATTGCCCTGACGGGCCCTAATCCGCCCTTTGATTTCACCAGCAACGAAGGGCCCATCTACACTCGCATGCGGTTCCTTCCCGCATCCCGCCTTGGTGGGGTAGAAATGGATCACTCACTGATCGGGGATGGGTGCCGGATCATGCCAGGCGCGGAAATCGACAGGTGCCTGATCGGGGTAAGGACCATGATCGGGCGGGACGCCCGAATCTCCAACTCCATCCTCCTAGGTGCCGACCGCTACGAAACCGAGGCTGAAAAAAGCCACAATCGGTCGGTGAAACACCCGGATATCGGCATCGGAGACCGAACCATCATCCGCGATGCCATCATCGACAAGGATTGCCGTATCGGGAACGATGTACGAATCATCAACCGATCCCGTGTTGAAGATGGCGAGGGCGACAACTTTGTGATTCGCAATGGGATCGTGGTGGTTCCCCGTGGGAGCACGGTACCTGACGGGATGGAAATCTGAATTTTTGGAGCGATGTCAGCCGCTGAAAAATTTGTTTAAAAATGCCTTTTCAACCGCCGCAGCTTCCCCTCGCTGAACTGCCCCCTCCAGGGCATATTCGCCGTGAAGGCTCACCGTCCCCTGAAAACCTGCACTTTTCAAGGCAATTCCAACCTCATTCCACCGGACGATTCCTTGTCCGGCGGGCACAATTGTGCTTTTCCAACCCTTGGCACCTTTGGTCCATTCCACATCCTTGATCGCAAGGGATGAAAACCAGGGTTTAACCAGTTCCATTTCCATGGGAAAAGGCCCGCCTCCGAGGGCTAAATGCCCGGTGTCGAGGAAGGATCCGATCCTGTGTGGGTCTAATCCTTCCAGGAGCAAACGCTGGCCTGCGGCATTGTTTCCAAGGTTCCGCCCTGAATGCGTGTGAAACAGTGCCTTTACCCCGGTTTTTTCCGCCAGGGTGGCAAACCCCTCCAGTGCCCTTCGGGCCTGACGACTAATCCGCTGAAAATCACCGTCAAAGGGAAAATAACCAACCTTGACACCCGGGATTCCAGCAGCCTGACAGGCCTTGAAAATCCGGATGGCATCCGGGTGATCGGGATCATTTAACGAGGTAGGCGCCGTGACCAGACCGATGGCCAGGCCGGCCTTGGAAAATGTTTCCCGCCATCGGGGCAGTTTTTCAAGGGCGTTTTCAGGTGTCACCGGATAACCAGGCCGGACAGCCAAATCGACACCGTTCAACCCATAGGTCCCGCACCAACGGACCCAATCCTCGAGCTGTAGGGTCGGGAGAGTCTTGGTGAAGTAGACGAAAAGCATGGCTCAAATCCCAGGGCCGCGAATCACCGGGTTGTTCAAGACACCCACACTGTCGATAGAAATGGAAACGGTTTCCCCGCCCTGCAGGGAGAAATCATCGGGAGGAACGACCCCGGTGCCGGTCATCAGGAAGGCCCCCTGCGGGAAGTCGTTTTCCCTGAAAAGCCATCCCACCAATTCTTCTGGCGGTCGACGCATTCGACCCCATGTGGTTTTGCCCTCAAACAGCATTTCCCCCTTGGGTCCATCGATTCGGACGGAAATCACGGCCGACGGTTCGGGAAGGCCCAAACGAATCCAAGGACCAAGCGCGCAGGATCTCGAATAAACCTTGGCCTGGGGCAAATAAAGCGGGTTTTCCCCTTCAATATCCCGTGAGCTCATGTCGTTCCCGATGGTGTGGCCGACGATCCGCCCGGAAGGACTCACCACCAGCGTCACTTCTGGTTCAGGAACAGACCATTTGCTGTCCTGGCGAATGGCCACCTCACCGCCATTGCCAATCACGCGACGAGGGGTTGCCTTGAAAAACAACTCGGGGCGGGGAGCAGAATAAACCTTGTCATAAAAAACAGCGGCCCCCTTGGATTCCTGTTGCCGCGCCTCACTACTTCTCAGGTATGTGACACCAGCGGCCCACACCTCCTGATCACAAACCGGGGAAATCCATTTCCCATCCCTAACAACCGTTTTGGCTGCCTTAATCATTTCAGCCAGATCAGTTTT
>JAFMJU010000133.1 GCA_017853285.1 Gemmataceae bacterium | reverse complement strand
CCCTGAACCAGAACTGATAGGCCCCAAATGAGCAGACGGGCCGGCAGGGCAGGAGGAATAAACACCAAAATCAAGTAACACAGCGTGACAACATAACCGGGGCCAAGAGTCAGAAGAACCATCGGCTTTTCAGTTGTCTGAGCAATCACAGGGGACAGAATAATTCCCCAAAAACAGGCCCCCAGGGCGAGCAAACTGGCGATCACTCGCGGGATGTTGAGCCGCATTTTCACAGAAATATCCCCTGGGCCTTTTCGCCAACTTGGCCCATCAAAAAAATAACCTCACCCATCCCTCCCCCGCAAAAACCCATCCACCTGCTCCCGCGTCGGCAATCCCCGCTGCGCTCCCAGATGTCCCGCCTTCAGCGCCGCCGTGGCGCTGGCCCGCCTGAGCCGTTCCCGCAGCGGCAAACCCCTGGCCAGGTCGGCCGCGTAGCTGCCGTGGAAGGCGTCGCCGCAGCCGGTGGTGTCCACCACCTCTACCTCGAAGGACGGCCAGTGCCCCGCCTCGCCGCTTCGGTCCCGGTAGTGGCACCCCTGCTCCCCGCAGGTGACCACCACCACTTCCCGGTCAGCCGTCCACAATTTCTCCACCGCCCGCGCCGGGTCTGTCTCGCCGGTCAGCTTCGTGGCGAAGGTGCGGGTGACGATCAGATGATCCACCAAGGCCAGCAGGTCCCCAAAACCCGGCCATTCATTCCGTTCCAGATCCGCCACCACCGGAATGCCGGCAGCACGGGCAATGCGGGCCGCGCGAGTCATCCCCTCAACACCGTAATGATCGACAAACAGCACCCGTGCTCCCCGGATCACCTCCTCCGGGGGCCAGTCATCCGGGCACCCCACCGAGCCGGCCAGATCGAACAGGATCGTGCGGGTGTTGGTGCCCTTGTCCACCAAAATGGTGCTGCGGATGGGACTGGCCGCTGGCGTGGTTTGCGACCGGCTGAGGTCGATCCCCTCGCGGGTGTACAAATCGCGCAAAAATTGCGAATCGGCATCCGTGCCCAGTGGGCCAGCATAAGCGCAGCGGGCGCCCAGTCGGGCGGCGGCCACCAGCGCGTTGCCAGTCAGCCCCCCGCCCTGCCGGTCCCGCGAGATCAGCCGGGTTTTGGTGTCCGGCGCGGGAAACGCCGGCAGCACCAGCAGTTCATCCACCGCCAGGCAGCCCAACCCCAGCACATCGCAGGCAAACGCCATGGCCAAAAGGTCAGGCCATGATTTTCTTGATCGGCTCCACCGGCTCCACGCCCACCAGCTTCTGGTCCAGGCCGCCGAAGAAGTAGCTCAGGTTGTTCGGGTCCAGCCCCAGGCGGTCCAGCACGGTGGCGTGCAGGTTCTTCACATGGAACCGGTCTTCCACCGCCGCGGCACCCAGCTCGTCGGTGGCACCCACACTCACGCCGCCCTTGATGCCGCCGCCGGCCATCCACATGGTGAAGCCATAGGCGTTGTGGTCGCGTCCGCTACCCTGGCCGTATTCGGCGGTGGGCTGACGGCCGAACTCGCC
The DNA here is from genome assembly GCA_017853285.1 of Gemmataceae bacterium. Taxonomy (GTDB): domain Bacteria; phylum Planctomycetota; class Planctomycetia; order Gemmatales; family Gemmataceae; genus UBA6894. The sequence goes on along the minus strand of JAFMJU010000133.1, from coordinate 7,689 downwards.
ACCCCAGACGATCAGCGTGCTGTCCAGCATGCCACGCTGCTTCAGGTCAGCCAGCAGGCCCGCGATGGGCAGGTCGGTGTTGCCGGCGTGCTTGCCATGGTTGGCCACCATGTCGGTGTGGGCATCCCAGTTGTCATCGTTGTGGGCGCCGCCCGAGTAGATCTGGATGAAGCGCACCCCACGCTCCACCAGCCGCCGGGCAAGCAGGCACTTGCGCCCGAAATCCTCGGTGCGCGGCTTGTCGATGCCATACATCGCCAGCGTGCGCGCGTCTTCCTTGCCAAAATCCGCCACCTCCGGGGCTGTGGCCTGCATGCGGTAAGCCAGCTCGAAGCTCGACAACCGTGCCGCCAGTTCGCTGTTGTCGGTCCGCGTCGCCAGATGCTCGTGGTTCTTCTCGGCAAGGCGGTCCAGCAACCGACGCTGGTTGGCCGGGGTCATCCCCTCATGCAGGGTCAGGTCGTTGATGGTGGGCCCGTTGGCCCGCAGGATGGTGCCCTGGTAGGCCGCCGGCATGTACCCGCTCGACCAGTTCTTGGCGCCCGAGATGGGCCCGCCGGTCTTGTCCAGCATCACCACAAAACCGGGCAGGTTCTCATTCAGCGTGCCCAGCCCATAGTTCACCCACGACCCCAGCGCCGGATGGCCTGACAAGAGGCGCCCCGAGTTCATCATCAGCATGGCCGAGCCGTGGATGGGGCTTTCGGCGTGGAAGCTGTGGATGAAGGCGATGTCATCCGCGCGCTCCCGCAGGTTGGGGAACAGGTCGGAGATCATCTTGCCGCACTGGCCGCCCGGCTTGAACTGCCACTTGGGGCCCACCGCCCGGCCACCGTCCTTGTGGCCGCCGCGGCCGAAGGTCTTCACCGGGATGGTTTTGCCATCCAGCGGATACAGCTTGGGCTTGTAGTCGAAGGTGTCCATGTGGCTGGGGCCGCCGTACATGAACAAAAAGATCACCGCCTTGGCCTTGGCATCACCTTGGGGCTTCTTGGGGGCCAGCGGGTTGCCCAGGGGCGTCCCATCGGCGGCGCGGGTGGCCCGGGCCAAAAAGTCGCTGCCCAGCATGCCCGAGAGAGCCACCGCCGGAAAGCCCGCGCCGGTGTTCCACAAAAAGTCGCGCCGCGTGCGTCCGCAAAATTGCCGGCTTGTGTCCATGTCCAACTCTCCCGCTCCGTCCGCTTCGGTTCCGCTTGCCGCTAACAGCGTCAATCGAGGTAGATGAACTCGCTGGCCGCCAGGTCCACCAGGCACAGTTGGCGCAGCGCCTCACCGGCGGAAAGCCCGCGCCGGTTCAGATCGGCCAGATAGGCCAGGTCCCCGGCCACCTCGGCCTCGGTCGGCTCGCGCTGCGTGGTCAGCCACAGCGCGCGTTTCACCTGCCCGGGCAGGTTGCCCGGCAATTCTTTTTCCAGCCGCTTGGCCAAAAAGCCCGCCTGCTCGTTGTTGAACTGGCCGTTGATCATGCCCAGCGCCTGGCTGGGCACGGTGGTCACATACCGCACCGGGCAACTGGTATCGGTGTCAGCCTGGTCATGCTGCGCCAACACCGGCAGTTGCAGCGACCGCTTCACATGCACATAAACACTGCGGCGGTTGGCCAACTCCGGCGGCGAGACGGGCCAGCCGCTGCCCGGCACCGACTGCCCCGCCAGCACTTCCTTCGGGATGGGCGGGTACACCGACGGACCGTACATCTCGCGGTTCAGCTTGCCGCTCACCATCAGGATGCTGTCACGCACCTCCTCGGCCTCGAGGCGGCGCATCGGATAGCGCCAGTACAGTTGGTTGTTGGGATCCTTGGCCAAAGCCTGCGCGTTGGCCGCGCTGCTCATCATGTAGGCATCCGACAGCAGGATGAGCTTGTGCAGCGGCTTCGATTTCCAGCCGTTGCGCACCAGTTCCCCGGCCAGCCAATCCAGAAGCTCCGGATGGGTGGGAGGGGTGCCGAACTTGCCAAAGTCGTTGGTCGAGGCCACGATGCCCCGGCCCATGTGGTGCTGCCACAGCCGGTTCACCCAGACCCGCGCGGTGAGAGGGTTGTCAGGCGAGGCCAGCCAGTTGGCCAGCACCTTGCGCCGTCCGGCGGAGCGATCCTGGGGACCGGCATCGCTGATCGCCGGCTCAGCGCCGCCCAGCGCCACCGGGAATCCAGGCTTCACCACCTGGCCCTGCGCGTGGGGATTCCCGCGGACCAACAGGTGGGTCACAGGCGGCCGGGGATCGCAGCGGTTGACAGCCAGGGCCAGCTCCTGGCTGGGGGTGGGCATGCGGGTGATCTTGTCGCGCTCCTGGCGCAGGGCGCGCACCGCCTTGCCTTCCTCCTCGGTCCAGAAATTCTTCAGTTTCGCGACCACCTGGGGCCGGTCCAGCCCCTCGCTGGCGCGCTGGTCCTCGGCCGGCATGCGCTTGATGATCACATCCTCGAGCGCCTCGATCTTTTTTGTCAGCCCCTCCTTCTGGCGTTCCCGCTCCTCCAGCTCCTTCTCATAGGCGGCCCGCTTTTCCTTGGGGGTGACATCGCGCTGGCTGGTGGAGGACATCACATTCCGGTCATTGGAAAACCGGGGGATGTCCCGGAAAAAGGCCAGCATCCGGTAGTAGTCGGTTTGCGGAACCGGGTCGATCTTGTGGTCGTGGCACCGCGCGCAATTCATCGTCATGCCCAGGAACGCCTGGGAGGTGGTGGCGACGATGTCGTCGAACTCGTCAAAGGTGGCCTGTAGCCGGTCGGCCGGTTCGTCATCCCAGGTGCCCAACCGGTAGAAACCGGTCGCCATCAATGAATCCGGATCATCCGGATCGATTTCATCGCCGGCAATCTGCTCCTTCACAAACCGGTCGAAAGGCTTGTCCGCGTTGAACGAGCGGATCACATAGTCGCGGTAGCGATAGGCGTTGGGCTTGGGCCCGTCCCGCTCGTAGCCGTTGGTCTCCGCGAATCGCACCACATCCAGCCAGTGCCGCCCCCAGCGCTCGCCGTAGGCCGGACTGGCCAGAAGCCTGTCCACCAGTTTCTCGTAGGCATCAGGCGCGCTGTCCGCCAGGAAGGTCTGCACCTCCTCGGGTGTGGGGGGCAACCCGGTCAGGTCATAGCTGACCCGGCGGATCAGGGCGCGCTTGTCGGCGCGGGGGTTCATGCCCAAACCGGCGGCCTGAAGCTTGGCCAGCAAAAAGGCATCCACCGGATTGCCTGGCTGTTTGCCGGCGACCTGCGGCACTTGGACCAGCTTCACCGGTTGGTATGCCCAGTAGGTTTTGGCGTCCTCCAGACTGGGTTTCTTGTGCTCCTCGGTTTTGGCGATCGCCTTGCCCTCGGGCAATGGGGCCCCGGCACTGATCCAGGCCCGCAGGATTCCCCGCTCCTTTTCAGGAAGTTTCCCGGCGGGAGGCATCTCCAGCCCGTCGTACTCAATCGCCTTCCACAGGATGCTCTGCTCGGGGTTTTTCAAATTGACAGCTGGCCCCGTCTCCCCACCCTTGGCCAGCGCTTGCTTGGAGACCAGGCTCAATCCACCTCGGAATTTGGTTTCACCGTGACACTTGAAGCAGTGCTTTTCCAAAACCGGCAACGCCTGCTGCTGCGCCGCGATGGCATCCGCCGGCAGGGATCCCACTCCCAACAAGATAAATAAAGCGATCATTTTATTTCAAATACCTCCGAGGCAGGATCGGTCTGCCCGTGGATAGTCAGGCAGGGAGGCCAAATCGTTCTTTTACTGTACCAGAAAACCCCTCTGGGCGTGCTTGAAATCACACGAACCAAGTTTTTGTATATTATAATATAAAAAGCAATATTTATTTTAATTTAATAATTATTTGCGTCAACTGATCTTGTGTCCTAGGGAACGATAGGCAATTGGCCGGCTGGGCAGATTCTGTGGGATGGACCAAGGTTAAATACTTCCCATCTTCCACATTTTTTGTTCCGAGGGAGCGAGTAAACCGTGGCAAACTGGTTACCATAAGGTGGGCGCATCTGAAAACCGGTGGCAACGGCCTAGGCAGTTATGATATAATCTGAAAGAGAAGCCTATAATGGCGTCGGTTTTCCTCGATCAATTGGCCAAAGCCTTGAGCTTGTGGCGAAAGCGTTCCGCCCGCGAACGCCGCAACCTGACTCCCCGGGAATTCATCCTGGAGGGTTTGGAGGAGCGTGTTAATCCAGCCAATTTCGATATCGATTTGGCAAATTATACTGGCACGCTCCAGATTAACTCCTTCGGAACCGGGTCTGCGGATCTCTCCATCTCCCAGTCCGGGTTCAATGTTCTTTCGTTTTCCAGCTCCACCAATATTTATGTCAATAACGCCGATACCGGCTCCACAACCTACAACCTCAGCCTGGCTTCGAAACCTTCCCTTTCCAAAATCCAGGTGAGCAGCGGTTCCGGCATCCAGGACAATCTCACCATCCAAAACCTGAACGCTTCCAATTTCGCCGGAACCAGCTCGCTCGACCTCACCTTTGCCGGTAGTTCCAGTGACCTCGACTCGGTGACTGTAAGCAGTGTGACCACCATCGCGGGCGGTTCCACCACCGGCGGCGCCATCCAACTGACCGGCTACAAGGCGACCCTCTCCTCCACGGTGGAAACCGGCAGCGGCGGCATCACCGTCACCGCCCCCAACCAGATCCAATTGACCGCCTCACCCAACCTGGTCACCAACAAGGGCTCCATCAACCTGACAGGCCCGGTTGCCCTCACCCAGTCCGCCACCCTCAACACTTTCAACGCCGTCTCTGGTTCGGGCGCCATCCAGATCAGCGGCTCGGTTCAAAGCAGCGGTGGCACTAACGATCTCACCCTGATCTCCGGGTCCGCCACCACAACCGTCACGGGCAATGTCCAAGTCGGCAAGCTCACCCTCCAGAGCAACGCCACCACCTCCACCGGCGGAGTCTCGCTGGGAGGTGATTTGAACCTCTCCACCCTGACCACCTTCGCGCAGCCCTACGCGGTGGCCATGACCGGCAGCTCCGTTTCCACCTCCGGTGACCTGACTTTCCTCAACACCGGCGGGGTAACCCTGGGCAATGGGGATTTCGACACCTTCTCCCCCGGTGGCGGCCTGTACGCCACCGCCTCGCCGGTGAATCTGCACGCGATCATCTCCGCCCTTGGCTCGGTTTCCCTGGGGCCGACGGCCTTGCAAGGTGCCGCCAAAATCGTTGTGGTTTCAGGTTCGTTGACCCTGGGCGGCCTGGACACCAACGGCCACCTGCTCGATTTGACCGCCGGCAATTTTCCCACCGTGATCGGCGGAAGCGTCACCCTGGACAATACCGTGCAGTCCAAGGGCGCTCTCACCTTCGCCAATGCCACCGTCACCCAGGACGGCAACGCCCAGCTAACCACCGCCGGCACGCTCACCTTTTCCGGCACCACCACCGTGGATGGTGGAGGCAACAAACTCGGTCTTTCCGCCGCCGACCTGGTGATTTCCTCCGGGCCTTTCACCTCCGTGGCGGAAATGACCATCGCCGCCAATGCGACTCAATCCATCGGCGTCGGCACCGGCGCGGGCGGGCAGTTGCAACTCGACCAGGGTGAGCTGAACCTGCTGGTCGCCAGCCAACTGGTCATCGGAAACGGCTCATCCAAAATCCTGGTGGGCGATCCGGCCACCGGCTCCGACACGGTCTCCCTGCCGGCCCCCACCACCCTGGTTGGTACCGGCTCCACCACCGTCCTCGGAAGCAATGTCAATGTGACGGGCGACCTGGTCGTCACCGACGCGCTGATGGTCAGCGGCGGCTCCTACACGGTCACGGCCACCGGCGGCATCACCATCACCGGCGGCAAGGCCGGCATCTATTCCATCGCCGGCCAGGCCTCCAACAACCTAACCCTGCAGGCCGGTTCAGCCGTGTCGGTCGGTTCCTCCACCGGCTTCACCAAGGCTGGTACCGCCAACTACCTCAACAACCTGGGCCTCTCCGGCTCCTCCATCACAGTGGCTGGAACCAGCCAGATCTCCGGCACCCTCACTCTCACCACCACCGGCACCGCCTCGGTTTCCAACCTCACCGCCGGGTCCGACATCACCCTCAACAACGCCGACACCCTCACCCTCACCGGCAGCCTTGTTTCCTCGCTGGGCACCATCGCCCAGGTCGGTGCCGGAGCGGTCGACTTGAAAGCCAGCCTCACAGCAGGCACACGCATCCAATTCGCCAGCGCCATCACCCTGGGTGCCGACTCCACGGTTGAGGCTCCTGTCCTCAAATTCACCGGGGCCATCGACGGTGCCAGGGCCCTCACCCTCACAGGCACCACAGGCACCACGCTCTCCTCGGCGGTCGGCTCGAACACTCCGCTGGTCAGCCTCACCTTCGGCGGCAGCCCCGGCACCATCACGGCCTCCAAGGACATCACCACCACAGGCGACATCTCGCTCCCCGCTGGTGCCGGTACCGCATCGTTCCAGAATCTCATCACCACCGGGTCCGGATTGGTACAGTTGGTCACCTCCTCCTTGCTGAACCTGGCCTCGGTGACCACCGCCGGCGGGTCGGTGACCCTGAGCGGCGTGACCGGCGTCACCGTCACCGGTGCCATCTCCGGCGGCGCTGCCACCCTGGGCTCCAGTGCCGGCAAAACCACCGTTGCCGCCATCACCTCCTCCGGCGCGGTTCAAATCACCGGCGCCGGCGGGGTGCTTCTTTCCGGCCCCATCAGTGCCGGAGCGGCCGTCACACTGGGCGCGCCCGGGCAGGTGGTCACAGCCACCCAGTCCCTCAAGGTCGGGTCCTCAGGCGCCTCTGCCGCGCTCTCCAGCCCCGGCACCCTGTTGCTCAACGCCGGTGTGACACTTACCCTCGGCGATGGCGGCACCGAGGTCATCTCCGTGGCCACTGTGACCGGTGCCGCATCCGGCGCCGCCAGCAACCTGACCGTCAACACCTCCGGCAGTTTCACCTCAACCGCAGCCATCAGCCAAATCGGAACCCTCAACCTCACCACCGGCACCACAGCCACCTTGCAGGCGGTCACCGTCACAAGCGCCACGCTGGACGGCGGGTCCGGCAGCCAATCGTTCCAGGGCCTGCTTTCCGCTGGTTCACTGAAAACCTCCGGCAACAGTTTCGATCTCGCCCTCACCGGCAACCTCGCCGTCACCGGTGCCAGCACCCTGGCCAACGCCGGCAAGTTGACGCTGGGCGACTCCACCGCCGACACGCTCGCATTCCAGGGCGGTCTGGCCCGTTCCGGCGGCCCCACCACCCTGGCCGGCAGCATTAGCGCCCTATTGAGTGCCGGAATATCGCTCGAAACCCTCACCGTCTCCGCCAATTCGCAAATCACTACCGCCGCCGGCGCCGTCACCATCGGTGCCGCCGGATCAGCCACCTCCATCTCTGGCGGCGCCACCCTCGCCATCTCCAGCACCAGCGGCAACATCCAGGCTGCCGGCACGGTGGATGGCCCCGGTTCTCTCACCCTGACCACCGCCGGAAGCGTCACCTTCGTTGACGCCATCGGCACCACCAACCCCCTCGCCGGCTTGACGCTCACCCAAGCCGCCAACGCCTCGTTCTCCGCCTCTGTCCGCGCTGGCCTGCTCACCCTCGGATCCGTGGTCACTGGCACCGTGACCCTGTCCGATTCGCTGACGCTCACCACTGGTCTCAGTGCCGGTGGTGGAACTTATGCCATCAGCCTGTTGGGTGATGCCGCCATCGCC
>JAFMJU010000132.1 GCA_017853285.1 Gemmataceae bacterium | reverse complement strand
GGCGGCCAGTTTGGCCAAGGCGGCCAGTTTGGCCAACTCGGCGGTTTTGGTGGGTTGAACGGCGGGCAATTCGGCCAGTTTGGAAGCTACGGCGGCGGCCAGTTCGGCCAGGGCGGCGGTTTCTCCGGGAACGGTTTTGGCTTTGGCGGTGGCGGGTTTGGCAACGGGCAACTGGGTGGAAATGGACTCGGCGCCCTCGGTGGCGGTTTTGGTGGCAACAAAGGCTTTGGATTCAACGGCGGACCGGGAATTTAATCCCAAATCAATAGATCAAGAACTCATTTCCAATCAGCCACCAATAAACAGGTGGCTGATTTTTTTTGGCCGTAAAGTTAATTAAAATAATGCCTTATGTTAATCATTATTAATTTGGTCAACAAAATAATGATTCAGTCTTGACCTTTCGGCCGAAATAAACATCATCATGTTTATCAACTTTATCATTGGAGTCTTTGCCATGCGCCTCGCCTCACCATGGTCCAGCACCGCCCGTCGTGGGTTCACACTGATCGAACTGCTGGTGGTGATCGCCATCATCGCCGTGCTGGTCGGCCTGTTGGTTCCCGCCGTCCAAAAGGTGCGGGAGGCAGCTAATCGGATGAGTTGCTCCAATAATCTGAAGCAAATCGGCTTGGCCCTGCATAACTTCCACGGAGCCAACGGCTACTTTCCCTCCAACCTGCGCCCTGCCCAAAACCAGACAGTCCGCATGCGCTGGTTGACGTGGATCCTGCCGTACATCGAGCAGGACAACCTGTTCAAAAATTACAACCAGGCGGCGAACTGGTCCGACCCTGCAAACCTGCCGGTTACCAGTGTCCGAATCAAAATCCTCGAGTGCCCCTCGGCACCCTCAGCCAGCCTCTTGGACGGTGCGCCGGATGGCACGCCAGCCTGGGCGCCCATCGTGGCCAATTCCGACTACGCCGGCATCTATGGCGTTCACCCCAGCCTGGCCACCGCCGGCCTGGTGGATGTGGCCGGCACCACCCGTGGGGCCATCAGCAAAACCCAAAACCTGCGCATGGGGGATTTCCTCGATGGCACTTCCAACACCCTGCATGTGACCGAATCATCCGGGCGCCCCAACATTTACCGGCAAGGGCGTCTTGCCGTGGGGGCCTCGGCCACGGCTCGTGTGAACGGTGGTGGCTGGTGCCGCCCGGCCAGTGAAATCCCCTACCTGCTGGGCACCGATGCCACCGGCACTTCCACCCCAGGTCCCAATGCCATCAATGTGACCAACGGCATCGACTACATCGCCGCCGGCGGCCCTTCGTCCACCTTCTACGGCACCGATGGAACCAGCCAGATCTACAGTTTTCATTCCAACCTGGTAGGCGCGGTGTTCGCGGACGGCTCGGTCCGGTCAATTATCTCCTCGGTGGGAATTCGTGCCCTGGCTCGCATGGTCACCCGCGATGGAGGGGAGGTAAACAATGACTGATCTGGGCCGTTTGATTTGCACCTTGGTGGTGGCCTCGGCCCTGATCCAGTCGGTTGGCTGCTCGTCCGGGGAAGCCCGCCGCCCCACCCAACCGGCCAGCGGCACCCTGAAAATCCTGGGAAAAGCTGCACCGGGGGCCACCCTGGTGTTTCACCCGGACCAACCCTGGGGGAAGGATGAGCCCAAACCTCGGGCCACCGTGAAACCCGATGGATCCTTCGAGGTCACCACCTACGAGGGGAACGATGGGGCTCCCGAGGGGAACTACACGGTCACCGTCGAATGGTTTGTGCCCAACAAGCCAGACGACGGCAATGTCACCAACCGCGCCCCAGCCAAATATGGCAAGGCTCAGTCTTCCCCCCTAAAGGCGACCATCGGCAAGGGACCAAACTCCTTGCCAGTTATGGAGCTCAAATGATCGAAAAGTGTCGGGGGGTAGAACAAAGCGGGCCGGGGAGCCAGCCCCGGCCCGCTTCTGCTTCCGCTACAACAGACCCGCTCATTCCGGCAAGTCGTGGACCGTGTTGTGCAACTTGCCGGTGAAGGTTTTCCCATCGGTTCCCGTGAAGGAATACACCACCTCCATGCACCAGGTGGGGGAAAAACCCTCCAGATCCAGCATCACCGTTTTTCCATCCGAAGAGAGCGAGGCTTTGGCCACCTGGAGCGGGTGCTCATCGTAATGCTTCGAGCCGTAATTGGCGGTCCGTTTCAGACCCCACACCTTCACCGCCACCTTGTCCGCTGAAACCGATTTCGGGTCGAGCGGCTCGGTGAAGGTGAGGTTCAGCCCGTTTTTCCTCACCTGAATCCCGGTTGGCAAATGCATCGGTTTTCCAGTGGCCCGAAGGCGGTAAAAACCTCCCGGGTGCGTGGCGTTGCCCGCCCAGGCGAACATGCCGCACAGGTAAAGCTGGCCATCTTTCGGGTGGAAGCGCCCCCGCATCACCCCCGTGGGGAAAGCCGGGATCGGCAACTCCACCATTCCACCCTGCATCCGTCCCTTGGCGGTTTTCTCGTGGGGCACCACATACACCTTGCCATAGCCGTAGGAGAGGTTCAGCAGCGATCCGTTCAGAGGCCCCCATTGGGCGCTTTCAACCCACAGCAACTCGGCAGGGGACCGGTCGAATTCATTGGTGATCCAGCAAAGTGGCGGCTCCATCGCGTCATCTGATGGGTCGGTGACATCCTGATAGCCGAACATGTTCCCATAAAACCGTGGCTTGCCCCCGCTGCGGGAATCGGGCGGCATCACCCAGTTGATCCGGTTTTTCGGGTTCCAGAATCCCTCCTGGTCGGTCACCACAAAAGATCCATCCGGGTTCAGGCACACTCCGTTGGCGGCGCGGAACCCGTTGGCCAAAATTTCGGTCTTCGACCCATCCTTGCTCACCTTCAACAGGGTGCCATGGTGCGGCACCACCGCCTTCAGGCCGTGCCGCGCCGATTTGGCGTAATAAAAGTCCCCGTTCGCGTCGGTCTGCAAACCCATGGCGAATTCATGGAAGTGCTCCGTCACCTGGTGATCGGTGTTCAGGCACTGGTACCAGTCCGTCTCCCCGTCGCCATTCAGGTCATGCAAAACCGTGAGTTGGTCCCGGCAGGTGACAAAGATCGTGCCATCCTTCACCTTCAGGCCCAAGGGCTGGAACATGCCCGATGCGATCCGTTTCCAACGCAAGGCGTCGCCGGCGGGTTCCACCATCCACACATCGCCGTCCCATGAACAGACCGCGATCCTTCCGTCCGGGAAGAAATCCAGCCCGGTGAACCGTGTTTGCGCCAGCCACGGGTTGCTCTCGGGCGCGGTGAGCAGATCCACCGCGAAGGGGCCCTGGTTGTCACCAGGCTTCACACGCGTTTCCAGCACCTGACCCCAACGGGATGGGCCACCTTTTGTCAGCGAAGCCAAGTCCAGATCCGCATCAGCCAGCCGCACGGCGGGTGGTCCCTTCCCATCGGTTTGTGTGTACAGGCAAAAGCGCAGGGGCTGGTCCCCTGCCGGTATTTCCAGCCGCATTTTCGATTGTTCGCTGGTGAATCTTACGGGGGTTTCCGGTGGATAAACGCCTGCCAACAGGGGTCCGCTGGAGGGGCCATCTTGCGTTGGAGGGGGCCCGTTCCGCACCTGGGCGTCGAGGCGAGAGGCTGACAAATCTGCCACCTTGCCCTCCTTGGCATCCCCGGGGCGCCACCAACCGGCCAGCAAGTCTTCGCTGACTTTCAGTTGCGTCAAATCCGCGGGAACCTTTTCCAGGGAGGTCTTGTAAAAGCGCACCTCGTCGATGGCCCCATCGAAAAAGCTTTTTGGGGCCGGGAAATTGGGCGCGCCCAAACCGATGCGAGCGACGCTGCCCTTCAATTTCTGTTTCGCGGCAAGCGAACCAGATCCATCCGGTTTGCCGTCAATGAAAAGTTGCACCTTGCCCTGGTTGCCAACCACCGCCACGGTGTGCCATTGGTCATCGTCCAGCCGCTGGCGCGAGGAGACAGCGCCGGCCCAGCCGATGTCAAACACCAGGTGTCCCCCGCGCAAAAAAAGTGCCTGGCTGCCGGGGGTCCAGGATGGCCCGGGCATCGCTTGGGAAAAAATCGTTCCTCCCTGCCGTGTCTTGATCCGGGCCACCACGGTGAAGGGTATATCCACCAGATGGAATTGGTCCCCTTGGGCCACTTCCAGATAGGTGGCTCCGTCAAATCGAGGGTTCGCCGAAGGGGCTACCTGTTTCTTTCCATCTACAGCCTCGGGGCCTGAAAGGGTTGCGGTGCCCAGGTCTGTTTGGCTGAAACGCGCCCCTTCGGTGGGATGTTCCGCAACTTGCAGCACCAGGCTGGTTTTGCGCGGTCCAATTTCGAAAATTCGGCCGAATACGGGCGGCTCGGTGCTGGAAGGCAGATTCAAAAGCCTGGGTGATTCCAGCACCTGGGTACCCCCCACGGTGTAGCTGAGCACCACCTGCTGGCCGTGCTGGTAAAGCCCCTTGAACCTGGCCCATTCATGCGGCAACGGGCCGTAGGGCTTGCCATCCCGACCCAGGACGCGCTGGTTGTCCGTCCACTCACCGCTGCCGGGCCGGGCCCATCCAGGGCCGGTCGAATTCACGGCATCCAGTCGCCCCACAAGCTTGGGATGCACGCCGTGCTCGCCGTTGAACTGTATGGCGCGCCAGTTGATAAAATTGTCCGGCGTTTCGCCGCCTGTTTTGGGCTGGTCCTGGGCATTCCATGCGGCGGCCACCCGCAGGGTGTCCTCGTCAAACAGCATCCAATGCTTCCCGCGCGCCACGCCACCCGCGCCCGGATCCAGCCGAATGGCGATCCCCTTGTAGGCGAAGTTGTGCCCCTTGCCCGGCACCTCGTAGGTGTGAGTCAGCCACGGCCCGTAATCCATCGCGCTCCAGGGCTCGATGCGGGAGGGCGCCGGTCCCCGGGTGTCCCCCTGGGGCAGCTTGGCCAGATAGCCCGCATCCACCCGGGAATACTGGCTGGGGTTACGATCTTTCAGATAGGTCTCACGGATGTAGTGGATCACATCGTATTTCTGCGATGGCACCATCCAGGTCTGTGCTGTCATCTGCCCGAAGCCCCGGGTCAGGGTTTGGTACATCGCCAGCGGATCACTGCCGTTTTTGAAGGCGCCCTCCCCGAAGCGCAACGAGGTGGGCAATGATCCCACCCGGTCCAGCGTGCCGTGACAGTTGGCGCAAACCCGTTGGTAGATCGCCTCGCCCCGTTTCAGAGAGCCATCATTCCAGTCCCGGATCAGGCCGGCATGGTCGATCCGTTTTTCGTACTCGGGAACATTCAGGGTGATCAAATGCGCTGGCGGTTGCAGCGCCCGGGCCCGTGCTGGCCCTGCGTCCCGAACTTCCATCAGGTAACGGATCAGGTCGAGAAACTGCTGACGGCTGGCCAATTGGTTCATTTGACCCGCGGGCATCAATGACTCTGCCTGTTGCTTCACCTCGGCGATATCCGCCGCCTTCAGGGTCACCTGTTCCCCATTTCTGGCCAAATCCCGCAGCACCAAACGGTCGGCGGTTCTTTCCACCAGAATCCCTGCCAACAGTTTGCCACCCTCCGTGGCCACGCTGACCGCCTCGTAGCCTTTGCGGATGGCTTTGGACGGTTCCAGCACCGATTCCACCAACTGGGCATCGGTCACCTCTTTTCCAAGCGTTGCCAGATCCGGGCCCAAGGGCGAGGGCTTCCCGTCTCCCACGCTGTGGCATTTCGAACAGGCCAAATGGGGCTGAAAGAACACCACGGCCCCACGCCCGGCGTCACCCTTTTCACGCGCTTCCACCGCCAGACTGGGCGCGGGGACACTCCGCAGTTCTGCATCCAACCCTTGCGATTGGGCCCTCGCCAGGTTGCCAATTCCTGCAAGCAGCAGGCCAAGGGTCGCACGGTGGAAAAAGGCTGTGGCCATGGTAGGGTCTCGCGCGGTCGTTGTATTCGCTACAGTTTACAGCGTGGAGACCCTTCGCACCTCCCCGGATGCCCGCATGCCAGAACCATGGATTTTCGATCTGGATGGCACCTTGGCCGATTCTTCCGAGGGCATCCTCGAATCGATGGAAGTGGCGCTAGAATCTTGCGGCTTTCCCATGCTGGTGCGCGATCCCAAACGCTTGATCGGTCCCAACCTGCCCATCTCGGTCTCTATCGCCAACCCGCACCTATGCCCCGAATCGATCTGCCGGGTGGTGTCCGCCTACCGCGAGTACTACAACGCCACGGGCCATCGCAAATCCACCCTCTACCCTGGGGTTTCCCAAACCCTGCAGCGCCTGGCGGCTTCAGGTAGGACCCTCTACATCCTCACCAACAAGATCCAGCTTGCCGCCGAAATCATAGCGCGCCACCTCGGCCTCGATGCGTGTGTCGACCACATCTACGGCCAGGATGCCGCTGAGCGCCCCAAGCCCGATCGCCTGATGGCCCTGATCCAGAATCACCGCCTCCATTCCGGTGTACTGGTGGGGGATGGCCTCGATGATTACGCCGCCGCCCAAAAAGCCGGATTCCGCTTCCTGCTCGCCAAATGGGGCTACGGCGCCCCGGCTGTGGAGGAAAAGCACGGTCCAGTGGAAGGTGTCGACCGGGTGGAGGAAATTTTGCGGCTGGTTTGAAACGGCCGATCCCCTCATCGCTCTGTCAGCAGATAATGGGTGCTTCTTCCACCTGATTCACCTTTGTGTAGGATTCCCCGCCGCAGGAGGTCGTTGATATCCCGACTAGCCGTGTCCTGGGAACATTTTGTGATCTTCGCCCATTTGGTGGTTGTCAGGTTGCCGTCGAAACCCTCCAACAGCTTTTCAAGGATTTTGCGCTGTCTTTCATTGAATGGTTCCTGCGAGGTTGTCTCGCGAAACCGCGCCTTGCGCAACACGACCTCGAGGGTCTTTTCGGCTCCCTCGATGGCGCGGCCCAGGCATGCTACAAACCATTTCATCCACAAGGTGATGTTTAGGGTTCCCTTTTGGGTTTTCTCCAGAGACCTGTAGTATTCCGCCCGCTCCACGCGTATTTGCGCCGACATACTGTAAAACCTCATGCTCGTTTTTTCTGATCGTGCGAGCGATAAATCGGCGATCGCCCTGGCGATCCGTCCGTTGCCATCGTCAAACGGGTGAATGGTGACGAACCAAAAGTGGGCCAAGGCGGCCTTCAGCACCGGATCGATAGTTTCTTTTGCGTTGAACCATTCGGTGAATCGGGCCATTTCATCCGGCAGGCGGTCAGCTTGTGGGGCCTGGAAATGCACTTTTTCCCTTCCCACCGCGCCTGATACCACCTGCATTGGGCCTGAGCTGTCATCTCTCCAGGTGCCAACCCGAATTTTTTGCATGCCGCTCCGGCCGGCGGGAAATAGAGAAGTGTGCCAGCCAAACAACCGGTCGTTGGTCAAAGGTTCAAAGTTTTTTCCTGTCGCGTCCAGCATCATTTCGACCACCCCATCGACGTGGCGGTCCGAGGGAGTCAGCGCGCCGATATCTATGCCCAGCCGGCGAGCCAGCGAGGATCGGACCTGCGAGGCGTCCAGAACCTCCCCCTCAATTTCGCTGGATTTGAGGATGTCCTGCGTCAGGGTACCGAAAGAAGCCTCTTGTCGGAGTTGAAAACCCAGCCCTTCCATCCGGCCGATCAGGCGACCTTGATGGTGCCTGGTAGTGGCCAGCGAATCCATCAGGGTGGCTTGATCCCAGTCAAAACTGGGCCAGCCTTTTCGCTCATGGATGTACAAGTCTAATCTCCGCAATATCTGCGGACATTGTAAGGCTGTTTGCCGCATCGGACAATCATTTTCCGCAACCAATGCGGAGAATAATCTGCTAATCTCCGCATACGATGCGGAGATTGTGGCCCTGATCTCCGCATCAGCCGATCATTTCCCGCCCGGTTTTCCCGCCCCGTCCAGCCGTGACATCAGATAGGCGAAAAGGTCCTGCACCTCGGTCGGGTTCAGGCTTTCCAGAAGCCCGTCGGGCATGATCGATTGCCCCGTGGCGGTGCGGGTCTCAATGCCAGTTACCGACACTGTCGCCTCGCCCTCAGCCCATGCGATCTGGATGGATTGGGCGTTTTCCTCCCGGATCACGCCTACCAGCACCCGGCCGTCCTTCAGCTCCAGAATGGTCCGCTGGTGCTCCCGTCCCACCACCGCCGAGGGATCCACCAGATTCTCCAGCCAATACAGCACCTCGCCTCGCTGGCCACCCGTCAGGTTTGGTCCCAGTTTGCCACCTTCGCCGAACATTTGGTGGCAACCCGCGCAGGATCGGGCGAAGACCGCCTTGCCCTTGCCCGCCTCCCCTTTGCCCAAAGTTTCAGGCGTGAGTTTTTCCTTCCACTGGGCCAGCAATTGCTTCTTGTCGGCCCGGATGGGCTGGATGCTTCCCCACGCTTTCTCCCAGCGCGAGGTCAATGCCCCATCCTTCAGGTTCCCCACCTGTCTGGCCAAGTGGGAGGGGATGCTCTTGGCCGGCACTTTCCCTTGTTCCACCGCTTGCGCCAGTTGGTTGGCCCAGCTCGCGCGGCTGACCAGCGCGGCCAAGGCTGCCTGTCGCCCGTCCTCCCGCAGATTCGACAGTTGGCTGATCAATTGATCCGCCAACCGCGTGTCCTTCCCGGCAGCCAAACCTTGGATGGCCGCCGTTGCCAGTTCCGGAGTTTTCAGGTAGTCAAAAAGAAAACCAAGGTCACCCCGCGGTCGCACCACCCAGGCCTCCAGGGCCTCACGGCGTTCCTTCGCTGGGGTCTCCTGATTGTCTACGATCGCCCGAAGGTCTGCGGAAACATCAGGCGTGCCAAAAACTTGGGCAAGCCGCATGGCCTGCAGGCGAGTGAACAAATCATTATTTTTGGCTAGCACGGCATAGGCTTTGGCCCATCCTTCGGGAGGCTTGGGCTGCATGAGGTTTTTCTTGCTTCTCAGCCAACCCTGCACCAATACGTGGTCTTGGCTGGGATTTATCCTGTTCGAGGTGTAGTTTGCTAGCCAGGTTTCGCCTTCTGGGGTTTCCGCAGCCAGCTCTGCGGTCGAACAAATAACCTGCACTAAGGTTGCCTTGTCTAGCAGTTTTTCCCTCGCCCCGGCGTCCCTCACGACAGGCTCCAGCCGGTACCAAAGCATCCAGGGAATCATAGGGTCCCATCCATCCCTGAATTTCTCAGTCAGGGGAAAAAGAAGTTCCATTCGATCCCTATTGTCCAATTGGCCGGCGGCGCTCGCCAGGGCCAATCGAACCCGGGGGGATATTTCCCCTTTTTGAACCC
>JAFMJU010000131.1 GCA_017853285.1 Gemmataceae bacterium | reverse complement strand
TGATGGTGATGTCATCCGGGGGGGCGGCATCGGGAAAAAGGTAGACATGGTCCAGCCGCAGGTCGCCGTGGGTGTCGCGGATGCGACCCTCCGCAACCCGCCGGTCCATCAACGGGCTGAGGCTTTCGCCCAGTTGGCGGGTCAACTGCTCCAGCCTTTGGAACACTTGGGGGTGGATGGTCACACCGATGGCGGCATGGGATTGGCTGAAGTTTTCCAGCGCGTTATTCAGCACGGTCTCGGCCCGGGCCAGTTCGGCCAGCTTTGGGTCGCCGTGGGCCTGCGCGTGGAAGGTGGCGACGCGCCGGCCCAGTGCCTCCAGCATGGTGGGATGCAGCGTTCCGTTTTCGAGATGCGCCAAAAGAGTGGCGCTTTCCGGCAGTTGGCGCATGTGCACCGCCCACTCCACCGCCGGGCCATCCCCACCGATGCGCAAGGTATCGTTCTGTTGGGTGATGGGTACAACATCGAGGTAAACCGACGGTGCCAGCCTGCGGTTGAGTATCAGCTCACGCTGGCAGAAATGGTGACGCCGCTCCAGCGTGCTGAAATCAAGAAACCCCATCTGCTCTGGTTTTTTGATCTTGTAGACCGAGGATCCCGTGAGGAATACCACCGAGATGTGGGTTTGCACCACCTGGATGGTGCCCACCGGGTGCGGGTAAGCCTCGGGGCGGGAAAGCGCATCGATCAACCGGGCGATTTCCATGGGCTCAGGACTGCCAAGGAGAGAAATGACGCAAGCGCAGCGCGTTGAGCACCACGCTGACGGAAGACAACGCCATGGTGGCGGATGCGATGATGGGGCTGAGCAGCCAGCCGGTGAATGGATACAGGGCGCCTGCCGCCAGCGGGATGCAGACCAGATTGTAGGCGAAGGCAAAGAACAGGTTTTGGCGCACCACCCGCATAGTGGCCTTGGACAGTCTGATCGCGTCGGCGACACCGTTCAGGTTGCCATGCACCAGCGTGATATCGGCGGCTTCCAAAGCGACGTCGGTACCGTTGCCCATGGCAATGCCCAGGTCGGCGGTAGCCAAGGCCGGGGCATCGTTCACGCCGTCCCCCACCATGGCCACCCGTTTGCCTTGCCGTTGCAGTTGGGTGATCGCGTCGGCCTTTCCGGCGGGCAGCACCTCAGCCAGCACCTGATGGATGCCCACCTCGCGTGCGACCGCCTCAGCGGTGCCGCGGGCGTCGCCGGACAGCATCACAACTTCCAGGCACGTTGAGTGCAGACGGCGTATGGCATCAACCGAGGTGGGTTTGACTTGGTCGGCAATGGCCAGACTGCCAGCGTAGGTGCCATCCACCGCGATCAGAATCTCTGATTGTCCGGGGCTACCCGCAGTTGCAGGCGGTGTGATTCCCAATTCTTTCAGGAAGCGCGCGTTACCCAAAAGAACCTGACGGCCATCCACCCGGGCCTTTAATCCCAAACCCGGCGAGGCGGTGAAATCTTCCGGGATGGCCAGCGCCAGATTCCTCTGCGTGGCCGCCCGCACCACCGCCTGGGCCAGAGGGTGTTCCGAGGAGCGTTCCGCCGAGGCGGCCAGGCGCAGTAATTCGGTTTCACTGAAGGGTGCCACTGGCCGGATCTGAGTCAGCGCTGGCTTGCCCTCGGTGATGGTTCCGGTCTTGTCCAGCACAACGGTGGTGATTCGGTGCGCTGTTTCAAGCGCCTCGCCCCCCTTGATCAGAATGCCCAACTGGGCTCCCCGGCCGGTGCCCACCATGATGGCAGTGGGGGTGGCCAGGCCCAGCGCGCAGGGGCAGGCGATGATGAGCACCGACACCGAGGCGATCAGCGCCCTGGAAAGTCGGATATCCGCCGGGGCGAGCAGTAGCCAGGCCGCGAAGGTGGCCGCTGCCAGAACCAGAACTACCGGGACAAAGATTCCGGACACCTGATCGGCCAGTTTCTGAATGGGCGCCTTCGAGCCTTGAGCCTGCCGGACCAGACGCACGATCTGCTGAAGCACGGTGCCGGCGCCCACCTGGGTGGCGGTGAGTCGAAACGCGCCGGTGGTGTTGAGTGTGCCGCCGATGACCTTGTCTCCCACGGTCTTGGTCACCGGGAGCGGTTCCCCGGTCAGCAGGCTTTCATCCAGGCTGGATTCCCCGGATAACACCACACCATCCACCGGCAACTTCTCGCCCGGGCGCACCAGAACGATGTCACCCACGCGGACCTTTTCGATGGGCAGGTCCATTTCCATGCCGAACCGTTCCACCCGGGCGGTGCGAGGACTGAGGGCCATCAGGGCCTGGATGGCCCCCTGCGTGCGAGCGGTAGCCCTGGCCTGCAGCAAATTGCCCAGCAGGATGAGTGTGATGATGGAGCCTGCCACTTCAAAATAAACCGGCGCGCCTGCCGGGTGATGGCTTGAGTGATTGGCGGGGGCCACCGCGCCTGGCCAGATGGTGGCCACCAGGCTGTAGGCGAAGGCCGCCAAGGTGCCGATGGCCACTAGCGTGTTCATGTCGGCGGCGCCATGGCGGGCCGATTTCAAGGCACCAGAGAAAAACTGCCGCCCAGCCCAGAACAGCACCGGGGCGGTGAGCAGCATTTCCACCCACGCTTTGCCCGGGAACTGGAGGGCCGGCTCCAGTACCGGGATCAGATGCCCTGTCATGGCCAGGGCCATCACCGGCACAGTGAGGCAGGCCGCCAGGATGAAATTCCGCCGCGCCTGCCGGTATTCGTTCTCCCGGGCCCGCAGGGCCAAGGCATCAGCCTCGTCCTCCGCCTGGGGGGAACCGGGAGGGCTGGCGGAATCCGGCAGCACGGCATCGTAGCCTTGACCACGCACCACCTCGCGCAGGATGGCCCGGTTGGTGATCCCCTCATCGAAACGAACGGTGGCACGCGAGGTGGCAAAGTTGACCGCCGCCGATTCCACGCCAGGTGCGGCGACTAGCGCCTTTTCAATACGGTTGGCGCACGCCGCGCAGTGCATGCCCAGAAGAGGGAGGTCGAGGGTGGTGGAGCGGGGTGTTGTTTTGGACGGGGTTTCCATGCCCTACTCCCCACCAGGAGAAAACAAATCACAGGCGCTCCCAAGGGCCAATCACTTTTTCGGAGCTCTTGCCATTATGGAGGCCAGTTGGAAAACCGGCATGGATTTCGGCTGGCCCGTTATGAATTTGCCAAAACCGTTTGGGCCAGGGAGGCCAGACATTTTGTTTGAAATACTATCAGCTGCAGTCAATTTGCTTATCTGGCAGGACATTCGGGGGTGTCGACGGGCCTAACCGATGGTAAACCGCCCGCCCATTTGTCTTCCTCTGGAAAAAGGTTCAAAAATCACACAGAATTTGTCACATTTTTCGGAAGTTCAACAATAAAGATGATGGGTCCCATCGCCCTATTGGTCATTCCACGCGAAAAACGGTGAGGTCAATGCAGACAACCTGGATGCTACGGTGGCTCGGAATAGGTGCGTTGCTGGTGCTGGGGGGCGGTTTGATCTGCGCGCAGCAGGGGGGCAGGCGTTCCACCACCAAGGTGGAACCCATCAGCCAGGTCAAACTCGAGGTGAGCAGTCCCGCCTTCAAGGAAGGGGGCGATTACCCGATCGAATTCACGGGCGATGGCGATGGGATTTCGCCGCCGGTTGCCTGGAAGAATCCGCCAAAGGGCACCAAAAGCTTCGCGTTGAACCTGTGGCACATCCCGGGCCAGGGGGATGTCAAATCCTACTGGGTGGTTTACAACATCCCGGCCACAGCCACTGGCCTGGCAAAAGGCTCCAAGGATGTGGGTGTCACCGGCTACAACGACAAGAATCGCCGGGAATACGACCCGATGAAATCGAAGGGGCCAGGTGCCAAGGAATACAACATCACCGTCTACGCGCTTGCCGAGGAGCCCAAATTCACCTCGCAAAAAGTCAACCGCGCGGAGTTGCTCAAGTCGATCCAGAAGATCACCCTGGCCGAGGGTACCATCCGCTACCGATACGAGCGCGGAAAGAAGGGTGGTGAATGAACTGAACCGTTAGCTTGCCAACACGCACCAAAAGAGGCGCCTGTTACCCGTAGGGATGACGGGCGCTTGATATTATTGGGCCGTGAGCGCCAGCCGGCTATTTTTTTGGGTTTTCGTCACCCGGCCCAAATGCCCCGCCGGCGGCGTGGAACGCCACCTCGCGGATGAGGGTCTGGAGCCTGTAGTTTCCGCCCCGGGTGCTGGCGATGATTTCATCGACCGTGAGGAGGTCAGCAGGAAGCAGTTCCCGCGCCAACGCGTAACGCAGCAGGTGGCGGGAAAACGCCTTGGCGAATCGGTCCTTTTCGCCAACGATCGCTGCCTTGAAGTCGGTCACCCCCGTGAACGCATGTTTGCGCCAGAGCGTGCCGGAGGCGTCGATGGGGCGGCCGTTTTCGTATTTCTCGCGCCAGCGGCCCGTGATGTCGAAGTTTTCCAGGGCGAAGCCGAGCGGGTCGATCTTTGCATGGCATCCGGCGCACGAGGCGTGCTCGCGGTGGGCCGCGAATTGCTCCCGGATGGTGAGGTTCGCGTCGTTGGTTTCCTTGAGTGGAGGGACATCGTTGGGCGGGGGAGCGGGCGGATCGTTGAAGATCACTCCCAGGATCCAGGATCCCCTTGCGATCGGCTGGGTGCGCGTGGGCCCGGATGTCATGCTCAACACCGCCGCGTTGGTGATGACGCCGCCATCACGCGGGGAGGAAAGCGCAACTCTTTGGAATTCGGGAGAGCGCAACTTTTCCTTCAATTGGTTCTGGAACGCCTGAATGGTTCCTTTACGGAACTGCTGATAATCAATCTTGGTTGGGAGCGATTCCAGTTCGCGCTTGTTGCGGCCAAGGCTTTCCCTCAGTTCACCCAGACGCGCTCGATCGGCCTTCGACACCAATGTGGCCAGCGCCTCCTCGGGCAGGCTGAAGCCGCCTTCGCCGGAAGCGGTGGCGACTTCCTCCGGGCTCAAGGCCCGATCGTACAATCGGGCCTTGTCGATCCGCACCGAAAGGTGCCTGTTGCCGCCGGCGGGAAGGTGCCGGAGTCCCAAAAGCACAAAGCTCTTGTCCTTGGGGAAAGAGGTGCTCCCCTTGCGAAACGGTTTGCCATAGGGTTGCCCGTTGCGATAGAGCCGCGTGGTGCCGTCTTCCCCGTATACCATGACGAGGTGCAGCTTTCGCGAGGGAGTCGATTCGGGTTCGGATTCGGCGAAATCCTCGGTGCGGGCGAATTGGTTGCTTCCGGAGATCCAGTGCCCGGGCTTCCGTTCGCCCAGGACGATGGAATCAAAAAGCCCCCCCGGGCCCTCGATGGTCATCAAGCCGCCGCCACGCTGGTTGATGTCGGCAACTTCGCACCACACTTCCATGGTTTTCGCCTTGAGTTCGACCGGCAGCGGGCCGCTTTGCAGGTAACCGGGGCCCAGTACCACCTCGCCGGAAACCTGCCGCACATCGCCGACGGGTTTGAATTCCAGGCCACGGACGGAGTCTTTCAGGCCCGCGTCGAAATCCCACGAGGCATAGGGATTGAGGTCTGCCGGTTTTTTGCTTCGCCCATCGGCAACCCACCGGGCCTTCGCCGGTTCCACAATGGAATCAATGGCTGCCTGCGACTGGTTGATAAGTGACTGGATTTGTTTCCTTCGCGCATCCAGCAGCCGGTTTTTTTCGGCAACTTCAGCCGGAGTTGGGATCACCGGGGCGAGATTTTGGCCGTACCAGTCGCGCAAGAACGGGTTGCGGTAAGAAAAGGAGGGGGAGACCAACTCGGCAATGGGGCGGTCTTCAATGAAGGCCGCGTCGAACAGCAGCAGCGGTTCAAGAACCATCGCCAGGCTGGCCGGATAGCCCTCTCCCAGGTTGAAGTAGGGGCTCTTCACGGGATCGGGGGTGGCCCCGAGTACGTTTTCCAGTTGCAGCCACTGCGTCGGGAAACTGTCGAGGAATCGCTCGATCTTCGGATCGGCCATCATCCTGTTGATGGCGCGGCGGACCGCGGCGGGCTCGTCAAACTTGCCTCGCTCGGCCATGTCGAGCAATTCCGCGTCGGGGATGCTCGACCACAGGAAGAAGGACAGCCTGGACGCCAGCTCAAACTGCCGGCCCGATCCATCGGCGCTGGAGGAGCGGTAGAGGAAAAGTGGGGAGCAAAGGACGGCGGAAGCCACCTTTTTCATGGCCTCGGTGAACGGGGTGCCTTGGCGGATTTTGGATTCGGCGAAGGCGGAATAGCGGCGCACCACCTCATCCTCAACAGGCCCGCGGAAGGCGATCCGCAGGAACGGCCTGAGGCGGTTGGTAATCCGGGCAGCTTGATCCTCCTTGGCTCCGGGCTCCTGAAAAAAGTCCTTCCAGATTCCCACGGTTTGGGGGTTGAAGTCGGGGCTCTCGAGGATCGAGACCCCCAGCTTGAGAAAGGCGTCAAGAAGGAGCGGCGAAAGGGTGAGCTTGTCCGCCTGGTTGTCATAGCCGTGCTCGGCGCGCAAGTCCTTGGGGAAGGGTATCACTCCCGCGAGGCCTGGCTGGGGATTGAGGGCAAGCGAGGCCACACGGACACTTTCGGGCATCTTTCCGGTGGCGGAGGGGACATGCCGATCCTGTCGGGTCATGAGCTTCTCGGGCAACGCGAAGATATCGCGGTTGAGCCGGAACAGATCGCGCACGGCGTTGTTGTACTGCACCCGTGTCAGGCGATGCATCCGGGGCGGGTTCTTTTCGATTGCCCGCGCAGAGGAGCGGATCGACTCCTTGAGCCAACCGACCAGGCCATCACGCTGCCGGTCGGTGAATTCGGGTTCGCCCTCGGGCGGCATGTCGCCAGATTCGACGGCGTCGAGGATCCGTTGCAGATGGACCGCCTTGGCCTCAGGGGGTTCGGCGGAGAGGCCTCCCATCACCCGGAAAGCGCCCTTGGGCTTCGCTTCCCCATGGCATTTCGCGCAATGGGCCTTCAGCAGGGCCGGGTATGCCGAGGCGTTAATTTCAGCCTTGTCATCCGGCGACGCGGGGTGGCCGAGGCAAAGTCCCAGCAGGATTGCGAAACCCATGGTCATGAAGGAGTGATCCAGGTGGGGGTTGTAATCCTCAGGCTCTCAGGTCCGCGATCTCGCCGGTACTGTCGGCGAATTGCTTGAGGTCCAGACCCATGAGCCTGGCGAAGGTGAGCCACAGGTTCGAGTTCAGGGTGCCGCCCGGGCACTTCAAGTGGCGGCCCTGGCGCACCTTGCCGCCCGCCTTGCCGGCGACGATCATCGGCAGGTCGTAGTACTGGTGCGTCGCGCCATCGCCAAGGCCCGCCCCGTACGCGACGATCGAGTTGTCCAGCAGGCTGGAACCATCGGCCTCACGGATCGCCTTCATCCGCGACAGGACATAGGCGTACTGGCGCATGTGGAAAAGGTCGATCTTCTGGACATCCTTGTAGCCGTCGCCCTTCTGGTTGTGCGTCATGTTGTGGTGCTGCACGGGCTTGTCGAACACGCCCTCGTACATGAGCGTCGCGTCCCATCGCTCTGGACCAATCATGAAGGTGCAGACATTGGTGATTCCCATCTGGAACGCGAGGATCATCAGGTCGGCCTGCAAGCGGATGTATTCACCCCGTGGGAGCACCTCGCCCTTGGGGATCTTGATATCGGCCTCGGCCAGCAGCTTGTCGAGCCTGCGAATCCTCAGTTCGATGTCGCGGATCATGTGCATAAACTGCGCGAGGGTTTCCTTGTCGTCGCGGCCGAGCCTGCGCGCCAGGGAGTTCGCGTCGGCCAAGACCAGGTCGGTCACATCGGACAGGCGGGAGCCCAGCCCGTCACGCATGAAAAGCCTGTCGTAGAGCTTCTTGGGATCCTTGATGGACGGGGCCATCCTGTCCGGGCCGTACCAGGAGATATTGTCGAACTCGATAGGCTCCTTGGGGGTGGTGAACCCGTTGCAACTGATCTCCAGGGTGTTGAAGGCCGTTGAGCGGCCCACCACATCGCCGATCACTTGGTCGAGTGTCCGTCCATTCGGGTGACGAACACCTTTGGCGGCCGCCTGCTCGGGCGACAGGCTGGTCAGGTAGCATGAGGCGCCCTGGGCATGGACGTCTTGCCCGTGCTTGTAGGACCTGTCGAGGCCGGTGATGAGGGTGACATCAGCCGCGTGTTCGGCAAGCGGCTTCAGCGTCTGGGTCAATTCCAGCGGGTAAACTCCCGGCTTTTGTTTGAACCGGCGCAGTTCCTTGGTCTTGTCGGCGTCGAAGCCGCCGATGAAGTCGGGAATATCCGCCTTTTCCTCCCCGGGGAAGAAGCAGCGCCGCACGATGCCGTTGGGGATGTAGAGGATCGCCAGCTTCTGGCTTGGTTTCTGGGTGGCCCTGGCATCCGCTGATGGAGCCAAGGAGCGGAGGAACGGAAGGGTGAGGACGGCACCGCCGGCTTTCAGCACCTTGCGACGGGTCATTCCCATGGAAGCGCCCCCTTGAAAACCAATCACCTGCCTTGGCTAACCATCCAATGGCCACAGGGACTGGATTCACCCTGGATACTTTACCATGCCGGGCGAAAACAGATAGACCTCGCAGTGGCGGCGATGTAGATTGGGATAGTGATTATTTAAAAAGATTGAGCGCATGGCTTGCGTGTCTCAAACCTGCCGAGGATGCGAAGCCACCCCATGAAGCCCTCCAAGATTTTTGCCTGCATTGTGGTTGGGATCGCTTGCTGGATTTCTGGCGCTGGTGGCCAGGAGTCTCGTGGAGTATTGGAAGCGGCCCGAGAAAAAGGCCGGAGCCAATCCAGATACCTGAAAGAGTCGAAATCCACGCCCGCCACTGTGGAAGCGATTCCCAAGTCCGACACCGCCCGCTACCGGAAAACTGTGGAGCCGATCCTGACCAGGAGTTGCGTGGCTTGCCATGGCCCGAAGAAGGCCAAGGGCGGATTCCGGATCGACCAACTGAACCCGGACATGCTGGCAGGGCCCGATGCGGAACGATGGCGGGATGTGCACAGCGTGCTCAGCAAATCGGAAATGCCGCCGGTAAACGAGCCTGCTTACAGTCTGAGCGAGGCGGACCGGGGCCTGGTTGCCGATTGGCTGAGCGAGGAATTGAACAAAGCCTCCCTCGCCCGCCGCAACAGCAGGGAGCATTCCTCCTTCAGGCGATTGACGAAGTACGAATACGACCACGCCCTGCAGGACCTGCTGGGTCTCTCCTATCCGCTGGCGGGCAAACTGCCGCCGGAAACCATCAGCGAGGACGGATTCCAGAACAGCTCCGAACATCTGCAGATAACCGGCGTGCAGCTT
>JAFMJU010000130.1 GCA_017853285.1 Gemmataceae bacterium | reverse complement strand
ACCCTGGTGAAGGCCCTTCAAACCAACAACCCGGCCCTCCGTACCTTGGCCGCCAACCAGCTGGTAATCCGGGGCGAATCGGATTCCGTCAGGTCACTGGCCACCTCAGGCAAGGGGGCGGGCTCCGTCGCGGCAGCCTGGGTGCTCCAACGATTGGGCAAGCTGGATGCAGCCACGGTAGCGGCCAAGGCCTCGGATAACGATCCGCGCCAACGCGCGCACGCCATGCGCCTGCTCGCCGCCAACCCGCCTCCCGAAGCCGAAAAGCTCCTGATCTCCGCCTTGGCCGACCCCGACCGCCGTGTGGGGCGCGCGGCAGCCGAAAGCCTGTCCAAATTTCCCGGGGCAACCGTGGCCAACGGTTTGGTAACCGCCATCCATTCCTGGCCCAACGACGACCAGCATGGCAGCCACACCGCGCTGATCTCTCTGCGCGACTGCCTTGCCTCAGGTGACACCCTGGCCAAGGTTGCCGAACAAAACCCCTCCGGCCAGTCGCTTGAAACCCTGTGCCGTGCGGCCTTGGGTGTCGCCAACGGAAATTCCGCCGTTTTCCTCGCAGGCGCCCTCGCCGGAAATCAGGGCAAGCCGGTTTCCCCCGGCATGGCGGCCCTGGTTCCCGAGATGTCCCGCCTGATCGCCCGCCATGGCTCCGCCAACGACCTGGAGCGGCTAACAGGCTGGATCCAGAAATCCGGGGCGGGCGACCGTGAGAGGGCCGGTTGGATCAAGGCTCTGGCACAGGGTTGCCAGTCCGCCGGAAAACCCGTTCCCCCGGGGTTGCTGGAAATGGCGACCTCGCTGGTGAACCAGATGCTGGCCTCCAAAAACCAGCCGACGCGGGTTGATGCCGTTGAACTGGCCCAAACCACAGGTAAAGGCAAGGAAAAATTGCAGGCCGCCCTGTCTTCAGCCAAGGAATCCCCCGACCTGCGCCTGGCATGCCTGAGGGCCTTGGTGGCGCTTGATGCCGCCGGGGTGACCAATCTTCTCGGTCAATTGCTGCAAAACGGGGAAACACCCGAGGCCCTTCGCCGTGAATGCGGTCAGGCCCTCGCGAAAAGCTGCGGCCCGGTCGGCCTGGAAACAGCATCCACCGTTCTGAACACCCTGCCCGCCAACCTGCAAAACAGCGTGGCCCAGGAATTGGCCCTCACTCCCGAGGGTTCACAGAAGCTGGTCGGCCTGGTTCGGCAGGGCAAAACCTCCGCCCGCGTCCTCCGCGACCGCACCGTGGAAACCCGATTGGCCAAGCACAACGGTTCCTGGAAAAAAGACCTACCCGACCTGGTGAAGGGCATTCCCGATGCCGATTCCGGGGCGCTCGAACGAATCCGCCAGGTCACCTCCACTCTCAAAACCACCCGGGTGGAGACGGACAAAGGCAAGGCGGTGTTCCAGAAACAATGCGCTTCCTGCCATCAGTTGGCCGGCCAAGGCGCACGCATCGGGCCCCAATTGGACGGGGTGGGTATCCGCGGTGCGGAAAGGCTGCTCGAGGATATTCTCGATCCCAGCCGCAATGTGGATCAGGCTTTCCGCACCACAGTTCTCAGTCTGAAGGATGGCAAGGTGGTGAGTGGCCTGCTGTTGCGCGAGGAGGGCAAAACCCTCGTTCTGGCAGACGCCACAGGCAAGGAGGTCCGTGTCGATGGGGATCAGGTGGAGGAACGGTCCGCCTCCCCACTTTCCCCCATGCCCGCCAACCTGCTCGATCAGGTTGGCAAGGAGGATTTGGCGCAACTGATCGGATTCCTCCTGGCAGGGGCGCGGAAATAATCCCGGCCCTTGCCCCCATGCCTTGCTCCCGAAGGCAAGTGCTTGACTGGCAATGGCTTGCGGGCCAAAAATCTAATGTGCCGCCGGCCTCCAGCCCACATCAGGGAAAAGGCTTGCAAACCGTTTTTAGACCGGTCAGGATAATCTTTGGAAGCAGTGATTCAACCGGTGCCGGGCACAAGGCACCGGTTTTGCGTTTTTTTTGACCTGCTTGTTTTTGAAGGAGCGGCGCATGGCCACTGGACGCATCCCGATCACCCGCGAGGGTTACGATCGGAAAAAGGCCGAGCTGGATCGCCTCAAGAATGTCGAGATGCTCGAAATCGCCAAGCGCATCGCCACCGCGCGCGATCTGGGCGATCTGAGCGAGAACGCTGAATACCACGCCGCCCGCGAGGATCAGGGGATGCTCCAGGCCCGAATCGACAGCCTCACCGAGGAACTGGCCCTCGCGGAGATCGTCGATCCCAGCACACTTTCCACCGAATCGGTGGTTTTCGGCTCCTGCGTGAAGGTCAAGGACCTCAACGAAAACAAGGAACTTGTCTTCACCCTGGTCGGCCCGGGCGACGAGGACCCCGAAAAGCGCAAGATCCTCACCACCAGCCCCCGCGGCAAGGGGCTTCTGGGCCGCAAACGGGGCGAGACGGTCGAGATCGTCGTCCCCAAGGGCACCTTGAAATACAAGATTATCGACATCTTTTTCGGCTGATCCCCTCCGTTTGGGAAAGTTCGCAACTCGGGAGTAACTGGCCATGGTCGCATGCTGCGCTGATTCCAACCGGGCCCGAAGCGGATGGAGCATTCTGGCCGGGGTTGGCCTCGCTTTTGGTTTCACGCTTTGGTGCGCCTGGTTTTCCCAGGCCGACAGCGGTTCCGAAAAGCCCAGCGGCCCCGGCATGACCATGGCGGCCAAGGCGTTTGTCCAGTCACTGGATGAGTCGCAAAGGGCCACGGCCCTCATGGCTTTCGATTCACCCGAACGCACCCGTTGGCACTTCGTCCCCCTGCAAGACAAGGATCGCAACCCCACCCGGAAAGGTCTCCGCCTGGAAAAGATGAACGACACCCAGCGCGAGATGGCTCTCGCACTCCTGAAATCCGGAACCAGCGAGCGCGGCTACGACGAAGCCAGGCAGATCATGAGCCTCGAGACCGTCCTCGACGATTTGGAGAAAACCAAGGCCAATGTCCGTAACCCATTGTGGTATTTCGTCAGCATTTTTGGTGAGCCTGGCAACGAGATGGGCTGGGGCTGGCGTTTCGAGGGACATCACCTCACGCTAAATGTCACCCTCAAGGGCAATCAGGTTGTTTCGGCCACCCCATCGGTCTTCTGCTCCAACCCCGCCGTCATCAAGTCCGGCAAGAAAGTCGGCCTGGCCACCCTCCCGGGCACCCTGTCCAAGGCGGAAGCCTTGGTGGAAAGCCTTTCCGAAAACCAGAAGGGCGAGGCCCGGGTGAAAACCCTGATGGCCGAGGTGGACCAGGCCAACGCCAAGGCGCCCGCCCAACCCGACGAGGGAATCCGTTGGACCGCCTTGGACGACACCCAAAAAAAACTGCTCCATCAGGTGTTGCGCGAATACACCGGCCGCCTCCCTGGCGATGTCGAGGCCGCGACCTGGAGGCGTGTCACCGACAGTCAGGACGATTCCCTGCGCTTCGCCTTCGCCCGGGAAGACCAGAAACCCGGCAGGCCTGTCACCTATCGGGTCAGTGGCAAGGGCTTCCTGGTGCAGTTCCTCAATGTCCAAAGCGATGCCGAAGGCACCCCAGCCAACCATTTCCACACGGCCCTGCGTCGTCCTTCGGGTGATTTCACCACCACTCCGTGACAGGCGCTGAATTGTCCAGGTGTCGTTCAGGTTTGCCCAATTTCTCAAAAAGGTTTCAGATAAACCGGCTCAATGCCTGTGTGGTCGCGCCCTAGCCCCGTAGACTAAACCTGCCCGGGTCCGGTGGCCCGAAAAGCTATCCTCCTTCGCGGGGAAGCTGTTCACGGCCACCAGGCACGCACCCATGGATGGGCCTTTTCTTTCCCTTGGCTGGCTCCGCATGCTTTTTCCCGAACCGATTCCCAAACGCGACGAGGAAGCGGATTCCCCGGCGTCAGGGAGCGTGGGGGGAGGGGAAGGCCCCAAGGCTTGGTCTGTCACCCAACTGATCGCCCAAATCAGCGCTTCCCTGCGCCATACTTTGAACCGGGTGGTGGTCGAGGGCGAGGTTTCCAATTTCCGGCGGCCGACCGGTCCCGGCCACCTGTATTTCTCCCTAAAGGATGCAGGAGGTTGTGTTTCCGTGGCGGTTTGGGCTAGCCAGGCCCGCGCCATGCGTTTTCGTCTCGAGGACGGCCTGTCCGTCCGCATCACGGGCAAAATCGAGTTTTACGGGCCCCAGGGTCGTTTGCAACTCATCGGCGACCGGGTGACCCCGGTTGGCGAGGGTGAACTCGAACTGGCCTTTCGCCAACTCCAGCAAAAGCTGATGGCCGAGGGCCTCTTCGAGACCAGCCGCAAACGCCCACTACCCCCTTTTCCCACCCGCATCGGCATCGTGACAGGGGCCAACACCGCCGCCCTCAAGGACATGCTCGAGTCCTTGCGCAACCGCTGGCCCGTGGCCGAGATCCGGCTTTTTCCCGTGCTGGTGCAGGGGGAGGCCGCGGCGGGTGCAATCGCCGGCGCCCTCCGGTGGATCAATCGGGTCACCCGCGTCCCCGGCCATGAGCTGGATGTGGTCTTGATTGGGCGCGGTGGCGGCAGCCGGGAAGACCTGTGGGCCTTCAACCGCGAGGAGGTGGCCCGAGCCATCGCCGCCTGCGTCGTTCCCGTTGTCTCGGGGGTGGGCCACGAGCACGATGTGACCATCGCCGACCTGGTCGCGGATCTACGCGCCCTCACCCCCACCGATGCCGCCAATAAAGCGACACCTGAACTCTCCAAAGTTTCCAGCGCCGTCCTGGGTGCCCGTGATACCCTCGTCCGCCTGATGGAATGGCAGACCGACCGCCTGCGCCAGCGGATCAACCGCGCCCGCCCCCAGGTGATGGGAAAAATCCTGGAGTCCCGTGTCCGCGCCGCCGGCCAGCAGGCCGCAAACTCAGCCAAAAGACTCCAAAATGCCCTGCTTGACCAGCTCAGGCAGCGGCAAGGCTCACTGGCGGTCTTGTGCGGCAAGCTGGACGCCATCAGTCCCTTGCGAGTCTTGGCCCGTGGCTATAGCCTGACCCAACGGGTCGATACGAAAACCGGGCAAAAACAGGTTCTGAATCATTTTGAATCGGCCTCACCGGGTGACATCCTGATCACCCGTTTGGCCAGTGGTTCGATCCGGAGCCGGGTGGAGGAGACCTTCCCTCCCGACCAGCCAGGAACAACCGCCGGATCACCCCCCGTGGAGCAATTCTGATGGCCGCGGCAAAGGACAAATCCGGGCAAGGCCCTACCGATCCACCGGCACAGGAATCCCTCGAGTCCCTCCTGGGGAAACTCGAGTCCGTTGTCTCCGACCTGGAGGGCGGCGAGACCGAATTGGAGCAGTCGCTCAGTCTTTATGAAAAGGGCATGGCCCTCGTCAAACTGTGCAACCAAAGGCTGGAAGCGGTGGAACAGCGCATCGCCATCGTCACCCGGGGCCCCGAGGACACGCCTTCCCTGGAACCCTTCGATCATCAGGCCAGCCATGAACCGGGCGCGAAGCCCAAGGCCCGGTAGGCAAACATCATGAACGGCACCGCCACCCTGATTCCCCAACACACGACAAGCGAAACCCTGCGCGGGGTCGAGGATTGCCT
Source organism: Gemmataceae bacterium (assembly GCA_017853285.1). Classification (GTDB taxonomy): domain Bacteria; phylum Planctomycetota; class Planctomycetia; order Gemmatales; family Gemmataceae; genus UBA6894. The sequence goes on along the minus strand of JAFMJU010000130.1, from coordinate 3,706 downwards.
GTCCGCCCTGCTTTCGCCGGCGCCCGGCTTGCCGGGAGGTCTCCTGGAGGCAATGCGCTATTCCGCTTTGGCCCCGGGCAAAAGGATCCGGCCCCTGCTGGTGGTCCTGGCGGCCCGTGCGGTTGCCGGCCGATTGGGATTGGCCTCCCCCGCCCTCGATCCTTTCCCCGCCGCATGCGCGGTGGAGATGGTCCATGTCTACTCACTGGTACACGATGACCTGCCCGCGATGGACGATGACGACCTTCGCCGCGGCCAGCCGACCTGTCACCGCAAATATGGCGAGGCCATGGCCATCCTCGCCGGGGACGCCTTGTTGACCCGGGCGTTCGAGGTGCTGGCCCAGGCCTATCCCGGTTCCGTGGGCGGCGAGGCCTGCCTGGAACTCGCGCTCGCCGCCGGCGGCAGGGGCATGGTGGGTGGGCAGGTGGTCGATCTCGCCGCCGAGGGAAAACTGGTGGATGGCCACCCGCCCCAAACTTTGGAAGACCTCGAGTCGCTCCATCGCCGAAAAACCGGGGAGTTGATTCGCGTCGCCCTTCGCTTGGGCTGGCTGGTCGCCACACCCGTCGATTGCCGTTGCACCACCGGGGCCTGGAAGGACGAGTTGGACCAATTCGGCCGTGACCTGGGACTGGCCTTCCAGATCACCGATGATTTGCTCGATGTCGAGGGCCATGAGGACAAGGCGGGCAAGCGGGTTGGCAAGGATGCCGCCAAGGGGAAATTGACCTATCCGGGGCTGTTGGGTGTGGAGGCCAGCCGCCAACGGGCGGCGTTCGTCAGTGAGCGGGGTCGGGCCGCCCTCGATGCCTGGGGTGCGCACGCCGACGCCCTCCGCGCCCTGGCAGACAAACTCCTTGCCAGAGACACCTAAAGCCGGGAGCACCGGGCACTTAGGCGGATTATTGCTGGCCCGAGAGGCCCCGATCCGCTAGAAATGAAAGCTAGAGAGGTGTTGCATGGATGTACAAAACCCTTCCTCCAGTCATCTGGAAGGCACCATATTGGCCAAAATCGGCTCCCCGGCCGATCTGCACGGGCTGTCCGACTCGCAGTTGGAACAACTCACGCAGGAGATGCGCGACGAGTTGGTGCGAGTCCTCCGCATCCGGCCCGCCCACTTCGCCAGCAACCTGGGGGTGGTTGAGCTCTGCCTGGCACTTCACCTCAGCTACGATTTTTCCAAGGACCGGCTGATCTGGGACACCGGCCATCAAATTTATCCCCACAAGCTGATCACCGGACGGCAGTTCCGTTTCGACACCATCCGTACCCGCGGCGGCCTCATGGGGTATCCAAACCCCGAGGAAAGCCCTTACGACCTGTTCATGACCGGCCACGCCGGCGCCAGCGTCTCCACCGCCTTGGGCCTGAAGGTGGGCGATTCCCTGATGGGCCACCCCGAACGCCACAGCGTGGCGGTCATCGGCGACGGCGCACTCCCTTCGGGCATGGTGTTCGAGGCGTTCAACAACGCCCACACCCTCGATCGCAACTTCCTGGTCGTCCTCAACGACAACGCCATGTCCATCTGCCCGCGTGTCGGCACCCTGGCCCGCTGCCTGGACCAGGCCCGTGTATCTGACATCTACACCGAATCCAAGCGAAAGGTGAAGGACCTGCTGGGCAAAGTACCTCTCCTGGGTGGCCCGGCCACGCAGGCGCTGGACCAGTTGCGCGATTCCATGAAGGCCTTCTTCACCGGCGGCATGCTGTTCGAGGAAATGGGCTTCAAGTATTTCGGCCCCATCGACGGACATGATCTCCCCGGTCTCAGGCGCTGGTTCCAGACCCTCAAGCAGGTCAAGGGGCCGGTCCTTCTTCATGTGCTCACCAACAAGGGGCACGGTGTTCCCGAGGCCGCCAAGGACCCGGTCACCTACCACACTCCCCCCGTCTTCGACGAGGTCGGCCCCCAGCGTTCCATCCTCTCCCTCAAGCGGGGCGGCCAAAAAGCCTACACCGACGCCTTCAGCGCGGCCATCCTCGAGGCCATGCGCGCCGATAACCGGGTGGCGGTGATCACGGCTGCCATGTGCCAGGGCAACAAGCTCGAGAGCGTCCGCGACGAGCACCCCGACCGGTTCTTCGATGTCGGCATCTGCGAATCCCACGCCGTGGCCTTCGCGGGGGGCCTGGCCAAGACCGGCGTCCGCCCCATCGTGGATATTTATTCCACCTTCCTGCAGCGCTCGTTTGACCAGATCTTCCAGGAAGTGGTACTGGCCGATCTCCCCGTTGTCTTCTGTCTAGATAGGGCGGGCCTCACCGGCCCCGACGGCCCCACGCACAACGGCGTCTTCGACATCCCCTACATGCGCCTGTTCCCCAACATGGTGGTCATGGCCCCCGGTGACGAGGCCGATGTCAAGCCGATGCTCAACTTCGCACTGGCTCACAACCACCCCGTTTCCATCCGATACCCCAAAACCCCGCTCGAAACGCTGCAAAGGCAACCCAAGCCGGTTCAGGTGGGTCGCGCGGAGGTGATCGAACAGGGGGACGACATCGTCCTGATGGCCTTCGGTACCTTGCTGGGAGAATGCGCCCGCGCCGCCGAGATCCTGCGGGCGCGCGGCCTGTCTGTCGGCCTCGTCAACGCCCGCTTCGCCAAGCCGCTCGACACCGATCTCATCGAAGGCGTCCTCCGTTCAGGGAGCGTCCTGGTCACGGTCGAGGAAGGCACCCTCGAGGCCGGTTTCGGCTCCGCGGTGCTGGAGGCGGCCAACACCATGGTCCTGCCCACTCAGCAAATCGTCCGCCTGGGCCTGCCGGATCGTTTCGTCGAGCACGGGGAACGGGCCGACCTCTTCGAATCCCTGGGCCTCAACGCCAAGGGGATCGCGCAATCCGCGTTGGCGCGGTTTGAATTGCTGCGCGGGGAGACTCCCGGCACCCTGTACACCACAGCCAATCCCGATCTGGTGGGCTGAGGCCGCTGCTTTCCCCGCCGGCTGCGAAGGGTAATAGTCCATGAGCGGCAAGCGCCTGATGGTTCTGGGCAATGCCCGCCGCCCCGGCGTCAGCGAGGCGGCCGCACGTCTGCTCCCCTGGATCCAGGGCCTTGCCAGCGTGGTGCTGGTCGACCTGGAGCAGCGGGAAGATCTCTCCCGTCAGGACGCCGATTTCACGCTGGTCCTGGGCGGTGACGGCGCCATCCTGCGGGCGGCCCGCCAGATGGGCCACCGCCAACTTCCTGTTTTGGGGGTCAACCTGGGCCGCCTGGGTTTCCTGGCGGATCTTTCAGTTGAAGCGTTGCGCCTTTGGCTTCCCAAGGTTTTGGAAGGCGAGTACCGGGTCACGCGCCATGTCATGTTCGAGATGTTCGAGGGAACCGCTCCCGGACCGGACACCCGGGGAAAATTGGCGCTCAATGATGTCTCCATCTTCAATGGCGCCCCCTTCCACATGTTGGACATGGACCTGCTGATCGACGGGGCCCCGGCCAGCCGCTATGTGGCCGACGGCCTGATCATCAGCACCCCGGTCGGCTCGACGGCCCATAGCCTCTCGGCTGGCGGACCCATTTTGGGCCAGGAACTCGATGCCGTGGTCATCACGCCCATTTGCCCCCACGGTTTGGGCAACACTCCCCTCGTCGAGAGCGCCAGCCATACATTCACCCTCCGACTCAACTCGGGCAGCGATCAGGCCACCGTCGTGCTCGACGGGCAAGAAGCTCTGCCTTTGGCCAAGGGCCATT
>JAFMJU010000129.1 GCA_017853285.1 Gemmataceae bacterium | reverse complement strand
TCGCCCACGATGCAATTTATTCTGGCTGTGACCCTGTTGGGGGAACCGATCGACCAGGGCCGCCTGTTTGGTTTCTATTGGATTTGGGCCGCCCTCCTGCTTTTCAGTGGGGAAGCCCTTTGGCGCTGGTGGCTGGCCGGCAAGGCGGCGGTAATCACCGCCTCACGCGATAGCGTTACGGGAACGGATTCCAACCACGGTGAGCAGGCCGAGAAGTGAAGGTTTTTTTTCACGAATGGATTTGCTCGGGGGGCATGGCCCACCACCAGGATTTGCCTTCCCTGGTCAACGAGGGCAAGACCATGTTCCTGGCATTAGCCACCGACCTGGCCGCCGTTCCGGGTTTTCAGGTGGTGACCAGCATCGACCGGCGTGTGGTGCGAACGAACGAACTTCCCGCCTCTATCGCCTGGGAACCGGCTGTGCCTTCGCCAGAAGGGGATCAGTTCCGTTCCATCGCTTCCCGTTGCGATATCGCGTTGGTCATCGCGCCAGAGGTCGGGATGGCGCTTTCCAAAACGGCCGAGTGGCTCCTTCAGGCGGGCTGCCCTTCCATGGGCCCGTCTCCGGAGATTCTGGCAAAAGCTGGCAATAAAGCCGTGATGGCCCGGGTATGGCATGCTCACGGTGTGCCTTCAATCCCGACCCGGGTCTGGCGCAAGGGCGGTGCTTTGCCTGCTTCCCGATCGGTTTTGAAGCTGGCTTGTGGTGCTGGCTCTTGGGGCAACCGGGTGGTTGAATGCGTGGAGGATGCTGACAAGGTTTCTGATTGGGCGGAAGAACTCGGATTGGGCGAGGTTTTGGTCCAGCCGTTGATGGCCGGTATTCCCTTGAGTGTAACCGCTCTGGTCGGGCCTTCCCAATCCTGTTGGCTTGAGCCATGCGCGCAATTCCTCAGCGAGGATGGCGGTTTGGGTTATCGGGGAGGGGAGTCCCCGTTGGATGCGGGATTGCGTGCAAGGGCCCACCGTTTGGGGCGCAAGGCGCTGGCCTGTTGGCCCGGCCTCCGGGGATGGACCGGATTGGACATGCTGATGGGGGCCGCTCCGGATGGCTCCGAGGACCTCGTGGTGGAACTGAACCCCAGGTGCACCACCTCGTACTCCGGACTGAGAAAGTTGGCCCGCACCAACCTGGCTCAGGCCTGGTATGAGACAATTCAAGGCAAGTGCCCGGTGGTTGAATGGGGCGATTGGCGTGTGCGCTGGACGAATCAGGGCAAAGTTGAGGTGATTCCATGAATTGCAAAAATGGGATGATTGCCTGCCTGGGATGGGCACTTTCCTTGGCCTTGGTGGCGGGTGGTCGCGCCCAGGAGGCTGACCAGCGACTTGCCGTTGCCTTCAAGGGTTGGCTCGATGAATACATCGCCATGCAGCCGTTCCTGGGCACCCGCTGGGGTGACCACCGTTTTGCCAACAAACTCGAGGACCTGAGTCCTGCCGGCAGGGAAAAGATTGTTTCCCACACTCGTAAAACGCTGGATTCCCTCAACAAGGAGTTCGATCCAAAACAGTTAAGCCCCGATGGCCGGGTGGATTTGGCCACCTGGAAAACTGGATTGGAGCGCTCGCTTTGGATTGAGGAAAACCTGGCACCTCTCGATACCGATCCCCGGTCTTATAACGAATACACCACCGACTCTACTTACCTACTGGTCACCCAGACCACCCTGCCCAAAGCGGCGGTGACCAAAGCCTGCCTGGCCCGCATACGCGAGGTCCCTCGTCTGTTGGAGCAGGCCCGGACAAATTTGGGCGCCAAAAAAAGTTCCAGGCCCCCAGTGAGGGTTTTCGTCGAAACCGCCATCCGTCAGGTTCCGGGAAGCATAGCTTGGTACAAATCGGGTCTCGCGGAAGCCCTGGGTCAAGGGGAGGGCGCGGAGGAAGTCCGCCGGGAAGCCGCCGCCTTGGTTCCACTGTTTGAGGGCTATCGCCAATTCCTGGAAAAAGAGGTCCTTCCCCGCTCCTCAGACCAGTGGAAACTGGGGCCTAAACTTTTTGCCCAAAAACTCGAGTATGAATTGGAAGCCGACATTTCCGCCGCGGAGGTTTTGGCGGAAGCCGAGCGCGAGTTCGCCAGGGTTGAATCGGAGATGGCGGCGCTTTCCCGTACCCTTTGGCCGACTTTTTTCCCAGGCAAGGCCCAATTGCCCGACACACCCGAGGGCCGGCGGGAAACCACCCGCCGGGTGATTGCCGAGGTTTCCCGTGACCGTGGAACGGTGGACACTTTGGTGAAGGATGCGAAAAGTGGCGCCGAGAAACTGAAGGCGTTCATCCGAAAGCGCGGGCTTTTGAAATTGCCTGAGCCCGACCGGTGCGACATTCTGGAAATGCCTGAATTTCAGCGCGGTAATTCTGTCGCCTACCTCAACAATGCCCCGCCGCTCGATTTCGAGGCCCGAAGTGTGTACGCCATTTCCCCGCCGCCCAAGGATTGGGATGCGCGCCGCGTGGAGTCCTTCCTGGACGAGTACAACCACCGCATGATGCAGATTCTCACGCTGCACGAGGCCTATCCGGGCCATTATGTCCAGCTCGAGTATGCCAACCGGAACCCTTCCCTCGTCCGTCGGATTTTCGCGTCGGGAGTTTATATCGAAGGTTGGGCGGTCCACATGGAGCAGGTGATGCTCGATGAGGGATACGGAGATGGCGACCTGGGCCTGCGTTTATTGCAGTTGAAGTGGTACCTGCGCGCTGTGGCCAACGCCATTCTCGACAACAACATGCATAGCGGAGACTGGAACGAAACTCAGGCCCTCCGCTTCATGGTGGACAAGGCATTCCAAAGCGAGGGCGAGGCTTTGGGCAAGGTGGTCCGATCTAAGCAGTCCCCATGCCAGTTGAGCACTTATTTTGTCGGCCGCACAGCCATGCACCGGTTGCGCCAAAAAGTCCAAACCGCGCAGGGTGACAAGTTTGCCCTGTTGCCCTACCACCAGGCGGTGCTGGAAGTCGGGGCGGTTCCGGTCCGTTTCTTGCCCCAGTTGGTGGAGGCCAGGCTGGGAGTGGGGGCCAAGCCCTGATCTTCTTCCCATTCGCAAAAAGAATGGGGCTTCCCTGGGACCCGGTTCGGATTGAATCCGGACCGGGCCTTTTCTATAGCCCCTGCGAAGTTGGGAGGTGGAGCAGGGTTTCCACCTAAGGGCAGGGGATCGAACATGTTAACTAGCAATCAGCTGGCAATCATCCTTAGGGATGAACGCATCACCCAGGGCCTGTCCGATCCCGATGGCAGGTGCCTGATCGAGCGTTTGGTGCAGGTTGCCGACATCCTGGCTTTGAAGACACCCTCCGAATTCCTGAATGCGACTTTGCAAAATCTTTCATGGAAAGGCCGCCTGGTGGCACGGATAGTTCGGTTGTGGTCTTGGGGAGATCGAGCCTCTGCCATTCAACTTGCAGCATCCGGGGGGTTGGGGGAATTTATTCCGTCTCCAACAGCAAATGAAGAATCGCTGATCAACGCTCTTCTGCCAGCCTGAATATTCTTTCTGTCCTATCTATTTTAACCATTCTTTCGGTATTGGGTTTTTGTCAATTTCGGCCTAATCCCATCTCCCACCGAATCTTCCGGCGATTGTTCACCCCATCACCGCCTTGTTTCCAAAATTGCCCAACCATACAGTGGTACGGCGCACCCCGGTGGCCTGACCGTGGGTTGGGAGAATTGTGATGAGTGCCAGTCCCGATATCGATCGCCGTGCTCTGGATGAGGAGCGTCGTCGCCTGAACCAACGCCTGGAGGAGGTCTCCCGCCTGTCTGAGGGGGACAGCCCTCCCGGGGTGTTCTACGGGGAGATGCTTCGCCGGTTGCTGGAATCCTTGGCCGCCCCCGCCGGGGCCGTCTGGATGAAGACATCCCAGGGCAACCTGCAACTGCAATTCCAGATCAACCTGAAAGACACGGCCCTCGATCAGTCCGAGGCATCCCGCGTTTCGCACGATGAATTGCTGCGCACCGCGCTGAATCAGGGCAAGCCTTTCCACATGATGCCCCGGACCAGCCTGGGGGCATCCCAGGAGGGCCAGTCATCCGGTGGGAACCCGACTGACTTCATCCTCTTGTTGGTGCCCGTTCAGGTTTCGGGTCAGGTGGCTGGCCTCATCGAGGTCTGGCAGGGGGCCAACAGGGCCCTGAACGCCATCCCGGGGTTCCTCCAGTACATGGGGATGATGGCGGACCTGTGCGCCCGCTACGCCCGCAACCAGATGATGGCCCAGCTTTCAGGCCAGCAGCAGGTCTGGACCCAGTTGGAAACCTACTCCCGCCAGGTCCATGCCTCCCTCAATGTCACGGAGGTTTCTTATCTCATTGCCAACGAGGGCCGGCGTCTTATCCAGTGCGATCGTGTGAGCATGGTTGCCAATCGCCACGGCGCGGTGGAAGTGACAGCCATCAGCGGCGCCGATGTGGTGGAAAAGCGCAGTAACCTGGTCCAGACCCTGCGGACGCTGTGCAATGAAGTGATGTTGTGGGGCGAACGCCTGGAATTCCAGGGTGTGCGGGATGACACCCTGCCTCCCAAGGTCCTGCGGGCCATGGATGCCTATCTGGCGGAAAGCGGTAGCAAACTTTTGGTTGTTCAACCGCTGCGCCGGGAGGAACTCGACACCGAAAAGGCGCGGGAAAGGGAAAAAGCCGGAAAAAAACCGGAAGAGGCCCGGGCCGCCCTGGTCATGGAATGTTTCGACCCTCCTCTCGAACCCCAGCAGATTATCGCCCGCATGGATGTGATCGGACGGCACTCCGCCAGCGCCATCACCAACGCCCTTGACTACGACCGCGTTCCGATGCGCTGGATGTGGCTACCGGTCGCCCGTTTTGAGGAAATGTTGGGCGGCAGGGGTAAAGCGATTCTTGCCGGTGTTATCTGCGGGGTTGCGGGCTTGGCAAGCGCCTTGGCTTTCATGCCATATCCATTGAAAATGGAGGCCACCGGCCAACTGCTCCCCGAGGTTCGGCGTAAGATTTTCCCGCCCACGGAAGGTATCATTCGCGAGTTGTCAGTGACTCCCGGCCAGGAGGTCGAGGAAAATGCCAACTTGGGACTGATGCATGATGCCCAACTCGAATCCCAGATCCGGCAACTGCTCCGGGAAATGAAGGACGCCCAGAAGGAATTTGCCCTCAAGGTGCAACAGTCCTCCAGTGGCACCGATGCCGACCGCCTCAACGCCGCGACAGATGCGGCAAAGGCTTCCAAGCTGCTTGAGAGCAAGCGGCGGGAGTTGGCTGCACTGGTGCAACGCACCAATGCGCTTGCCTCGTCCGGCAAGGTGGGCTGGTTCCACCTGAAAGCTCCCGGCTTTTTGGAACTGACGGCCCAGGAGCGCGAAAGTGTCAACACCCGCAAGTGGACGGTCCTATCCACCGGCTTCAAGGAGGAGCTCACCAACCGCGCGGTGAAGCCCTCTGATGAACTGTTGCGTGTCGGCGTGGTGAACGGGCCTTGGGAAATCGAACTGCGCATTCCCCAACAGCACCTGGGCCAGGTTCTCCAGGCGTTCCAGGATCAGGGCGTTGAAGAACTGGATGTCGACTTCATCCTGCGTTCCAATGCGTCGCAAAAATGGACCGGCAAGCTGGCACGCTCCCGTATCGGCGGCGAGGCGCTCCCCAGCCAGGAGGACAAGGACAATCCCGAGCCGGTGGTCACCGCCTTTGTGAGGATCGATGATCTAGCGCTGGTGGAACGACTGCGGGATTTCGGGGAGCGTTCAGGCACCGAGGTGAAGGCCAAGATTCGCTGTGGAACCCGGCGCATGGGCTATGCGCTCTTCTACGGTGTGTGGGAATTCATTTACGAGAAAATCGTGTTCTTCTTCTAAAGCGTTGTCAGGGCTTGCGGCGTTGACGGTGCGGCTTGGAATGGCGAGGTGAGTCATGTTTCGCTTTCTTTCTTTTTGCCTGCTGGCTGGGGCCGGTATTTTTCTGGCGGTCTTCCTGGTTTCCAAGCCCCTTTGGCCCGAGGCCAGGGAATTGAAATCCGCCCAGGCCAAGCAGGAAAAGCCAACCGAGAAGACCGGCGGGGAAACGGCCGGCCCAGTGGCCGATTCCGGAATCAATCCGGGTGTGGTGATCCCCGATTGCCGATTCACGTGCATCGACAAGCAGGATGTTCCCTCCCAGCGCGAGGGCACCCTTGTCATCGCCGGCATTGAGCTGAAGGCCGGGCCCGAAGGGGCCGCTCCGGCGAATTATGATGCCGCGGTGGATTGGCAGGATATTTGGATCGCCAACACAGGTCCGGAAGGTGGCATGCGCCCGCTAGGGCCCCGCGAGGATTTCGATCCCGAAAAAAGCAAGATCGAGATTCGCAAGACCAAGCGCTTTTTTACCCGCCTGAACCAGGGCGTTTCCGTCCGCAAGGATCAGGTGGTCGCCATCATGGACCCCAAACTGGCCTTATCTGAGATGGACCTCAAGCTTTCCAAGTTGAACGCCACATCCAGTGAACGGGATTCCGCCAGCAAGATGATCCTCGAGGCCGAGGCGACCTTCCGTGCCCAGGAGGCCCTTCGCCTCAAAGGGGCGGGTTCCGAGGAGGAATGGCGCCGGGCGAAGCTGGGCGTGGAACGATACAAGTACGAGTTCCAAACGAAGGCAAGCGAGGCAAAAATCGCCCGCACCGAATTGTTGAAGTCCCGCACTGAGCTCAATCTCCTGGAAGTCCGGTCCACCATCGACGGGACAGTCCGCACCATCAACAAGTTCCCGGGCGAATCACTTCGCCCAGGGGAAACCCTCATGGATATCCAAAACCTGGAAAAACTCCGTGTGGAGGGTTTTGTCGAGGTGCAGCAGGCCTCGGAATTGCAAATCGGCGATACCGTGCAGATTGAGCCCGCCCGGCCGGTGAGTCCCTCCCTGGTTCTTTCCGGCCACTTGCTGGAAGTCACCGGGGTGGCTGCCTCGCCTTTCCCGGGTGCGGCGGCCCAGGGCCTGGCAAAGTCACTCATTGTTTCTTGCAGCGAGGACAAGACCGTCCGCCTGTGGGAAGCCACCCAAAATGCCCAGGTGGGCCGTTCGGTTTGGACCGGACGTCAGTTGGATGCCCGCAGGTTCAATGACCCGATGCGCTGCGTCGCGATTTCTCCGGTGCAAAATGTGGCCGGGGTCGAGGGCGTTTGGGTGGTCGCTGGCGAGGGTTCCGGAAAGCTGACCATCGCCTGGATCATCGCCGACGGCAAGGGGGGCCTGAAGGTCGAGGATTTGAAGGAATTCCCGGCGCACCGAAATGCGCTTGAGGCGGTTGCTTTCTCTCCCGATGGCAAACTCCTGGCAACCGGCGGACAAGATTCCACCATCCACTTGTGGCAGATGCCAGCCCGGGGAGCCGAGGCGAAGATTGTCACAACGCTGAACGAGGCCCACAAGGCTGAGGTGACCCACGTCGCTTTCGCCCGAACCGCCGACAACCGACTGCGCTTGATCAGCGCCTCATCCGACAAGGATCGCACCCTGGGAGTTTGGTCTGTGGAAGGCAGTGGTGCTTCCCCCACCTTGGTGCCCAAGCTCGATTTCGTTCGTAGGGGTGGTGAGGTTTCCCAGCCTGGTATCAGTCCCGATGGCTCCACGGTTTTGGTGGACCAGGGAAATGTGATCAAGCTGGTTTCCCTGACCGATCGTCAGCCCAAGGGCGTGATCGCCAATGTGTCCGGTGCGCTGAACTTCAACTCGATGGCGATTTTCAGTCCCGATGCGGAAATGGTCCTGACCAACTGTTCCGAGGAGAATCGCCTGCAACTCTGGCGGGCCCCTTCCAAGGGTGGTCGAGCGGCCGAATTGCGCCAGTTTGTCTGGGGTGGTGGTGGCGAGGGAACCTGCGCCGCATTTGATCCCCAACGCCGTTTCGCGGTGACCGGCACTGGCGATCACCAGGTCTTGGTTTGGGAATTGCCCGATCAGAAAGAAGTGAACACGGTTCTGACCGGCAAGGTGGAACTGGTTAGCCAGTTCATTGATTCCCAAAATCCCCAGCGGTTGTTTCGCGCCCGTTTGGATGGCACCAACCCGGGCTATCTGCTCCCCGGTGGCACCGCCACGATTGTCCGTCCCAAAGTTCAGCCTTTGGCGGGCAGGATTGTTCAGCCCAATTGACCAGCATGGCTGATCGGTCTTTGATTTTGTAACCGGGGGATTGAGCCGTGTCCTTGGCGCCCGCCCAAACCGAGCTGGAACGACGCAAAATGGTCAGGGTCCGCCTGCGGGCGGACCTTGAGATCAAGCGTCACCGGTACGAGGGGCGAACCCACTTCATCATCAAGGACCCGGTTAGCCTCCGTTATTACCGGCTCAAGGAGCACGAACACTTCCTGCTCGGGTTCATGGATGGGAAGCAATCCCTTTCCGATGCCCAAAAGGCCTATGAAAGGCATTACCGTCCCGACCGCCTGCGTTTGGAAGATTTGGAGGCCTTTGCCCAGCAGTTGATTCGCGCGGGCTTGGCTCAAAACGAATCCCCGGCGGCTGGTCGCCAGCTCTACGAGCGCAAGGCTAAACGCCAGCGCATGGAGTTGCTCCAGCGGTTCACCAACCTTCTTTACATCAAGATTCCGGTCTTCGACCCGGACCGGATGCTGAAGGCGATGGTGCCCCATCTGTCCTTCATTTTCACCACCACATTCTTTGTCGCCAGCCTTGTCCTGATGTTGTCGGCGCTGGGTTTGGTGCTGTTCAATTTTGACACGTTTCTGGCGAAACTGCCCAGCTACTACGAGTTTTTCAGTTTCAAGACGGTCATGTACCTGTGGTTGGCCCTAGGGGTGGTCAAGGTCATCCACGAATTCGGCCACGGCCTGAGTTGCCGCAATTACGGGGGTGAAGTCCACGAGATGGGCTTCCTGCTGCTCTGTTTCTCGCCAGCCCTCTACGCGAACGTTTCCGATGCCTGGACATTGCCCAACAAATGGCACCGCATCATCATCAGCGCCGCCGGAATCTATGTGGAACTGGTGATCGCCGCGATCGCCACCTTCATTTGGTGGAACACACCCGCCAACCCGTTCGTGCACAACCTCTCACTAAGCCTGATGGTGGTTTGTTCGGTGAGCACGGTGGTTTTCAACGGCAACCCGTTCATGCGCTACGACGGGTACTATGTGGTCGCCGACTGGTTGGAAATCCCCAACCTGCGCGACCGGGCCAACAAGTACCTGACCAATCTCTTCAATGAGCAGGCCTTGGGTATCGAGGTTCCACCCGAACCCTACATGGAAACCGGCAGAAAGTTCCTGTTCGTTTCCTACGCGATCATCAGCTATGTGTACCGCTGGATTGTGACCTTCTCGATTCTCTTTTTC
>JAFMJU010000128.1 GCA_017853285.1 Gemmataceae bacterium | reverse complement strand
GGAGGCGAGGAAACCGAACAGCTCGTCGATCTCCGCGAGATTGGTCTCCTTGTAGATCGTGGTGTTGGTGCAAACCAGGTGCCCACGGGCCTTGGCGGCCTTGATGCCGGCGACTGCCTTCTGGAACACGCCCTCCCGTTCCACCATGATGTCGTGGGTCTTTTCGAGACCATCTAGGTGAACATTGAAAAAGAAACGAGAGGTCGGCTTGAACTCGTCCAGTTTCTTCTCCAGGAAAACGCCGTTCGTGCACAGGTAGATGTGCTTCTTGCGCTGCAGGATTCCTGAGACCAGATCGCCGATCTCCGGGTAGATGAGCGGTTCGCCGCCGCAGATGCTCACGATGGGCGCGCCGGCCTCGTCCACGCTGGCCAGGCACTCCTCGACGGTGAGCTTTTCCTTGATGGAGGGGGCGTATTCGCGGATGCGGCCGCAGCCGGTGCAGGTCAGGTTGCAGGCGTGCAACGGCTCCAGCATCAGCACCAGCGGGAACTTCTTCTTCCCGGTGATCTTGTTCTTGGCGATGTAACCGGCCATCGAGGTGGTCAACGAGAGGGGAAAACGCATGTCCTAAGCTCCTTGGAAATTTCGGTCCGATCCTTGAACGGGTTGATCAATCGACGCCTGTTTTCAATGGGTTGCCCCCACCGCTTTCACCCAACGGCCCAGGGCCATCAGCGGGAAATAGTGCCGGTAGTAGTGGTATTTCAAATAGAAAACCTTCGGGAAACCGGTGCCTGTGAAGGGTTCCTCTTTCCAGGTCCCATTCACCTGGGTTTCCGCGAGCCATCTGGCCCCGGCGCGAGCCGCCCGACCCTTGGCTCGACCGGCGAAGATGAGGCCAAGCAAGGCCCAAGCCGTTTGGGAGGCAGTCGGCGTGCCAATACCGGCCAGCGACTTGTCCTCGTAGCTCTCGCATCCCTCGCCCCAGGCGCCGGATGGTTGCTGAACCGATTCCAACCAGTCGGCCGCCCTGCAAACCATTGGATCATCGGGTGAAACCCCGCAGGCGTGCAGGCCCGCCAGAACCTGCCAGGTGCCGTAAAGGTAGTTGACCCCCCACCGACCGATCCAGGCGCCGAAGCTTTCCTGGCGCGAGCGCAGGAATTCGATGGCCTTGTCCGCCAGAGGATCTCCCTGAACCATCCCATGCGGGGCTAGCGCCTCCAGGACCCGCGCCGTGATGTCCGGGCAGCAGGGATCGAGCATGGCATTGTGGTCGGCGAATGGCACTTTCTCGAGGAACTCGCGGTTGATGCCACGGTCAAAGGCCGCCCAGCCGCCATTGTCGTCCTGCATGGCCACCAGCCAGTCCAGGGCGCGACGGACCGCGGGACGGTATTCCGGCTTGGCGGCCAACCCGGTACGGGTTAGGGCCATCAGCACCATGGCCGTGTCATCCGTGTCGGGATAGAAGGCGTTGTTGTATTCAAAGACCCACCCGCCCGGTTCGCAGTCGGGCACACGGTCGGCCCAGTCGCCCTTGCGGCGAACCTCACGAGCAAGGAGCCACTCGCCGGCTGACTCAACCGCCTGGTCCTTGGGGCCGAGGTTGGCCTCTGCCAACGCGTTCAGCGATAGGGCGGTGTCCCAGACAGGGGACACGCAGGGTTGCAGCCAGGTGAGTTCGCTGTCCCGAAGCTTCAGGTCTTCCAGTTGTTTGCGGGCCCAGGCGGCTTCCGCGGCATCCTGGGGGACACCCATGCAATCAAGTGCCAGGATCGTGTAGATCATCGGCGGGAAAATAGCGCCCAAGCCATCGGATTGCTGAAACCTCTCCCGCATCCAGGCCAAGCTGCGATCCAGACCTTTCCGTCGCAAGCCGGTGGCCTTAAGGACAGGTTCCAGCAGCTTGTAGCTGGCGTCCACACCCAAGAAAAAATTGGTCCAACTGATCCAGCGGCGGGTTGGGGGCGATGGCCAGCGGGCCTTCAACGGGTCTTCCAGGAAAAGGTCGCGAATTCCTTTTTCCGCCGGGAGGAGTTTCACCGGGCGACAAGCAGAGACGATCGCCAAGGGCACAACGATGGTACGGGTCCAGCTGGACATTTCGCCCAAATGCACCGGGAACCACCGGGGCAACAACATGATTTCAGGGGGGACGCTCGGGCACGAGTCGTAGGTCAACTGGCCCAACAATGCGAGGTAAAAGCGGGTGAAACTGTTGCAGGCCTGGGCGCCACCCAGGTCCAAAATCACCCGCTTGGTGGCCAGCATGAAGGGCTCTTCGACGCTGGTGCCCGTGAGTTTCAGGGCGAAGTAGGCCTTCACGGATGCGCTAATGTCCGGCTTGCCGCCCGGGTGGATCGCCCAACCGCCCCCGGGCAGCACCTGGGTCGTCATGGATTTCGCGGCGCGCAGGCAGTCCGCCTCGTTTTCCCGCCCGAAGAAAGCCATTAAAAGGATATATTCCGACTCTAGAATTGTGTCGCCTTCCAGCTCGGCGACCCAGTGGCCATCGGGTTTCTGGGCGTACAAGAGCCAATCGGCCGCGCGGTCACGGGCCTTGCAAGCCTTGGCAATCAGGTTTTCTGTTTCCGCAGGAAACGGCGCAACGCGTTCAGCGGCAAAGGCAGGTCGGATCACCGACACGGGCATCCCTTCCCTAAGAGCCAATAGTCCTTGAGGGGACCATCCATCCCTGGATTACTCCTTGGCTTAACCTAAGTAATATCCGGTGGTTGTAACAAGGTGAAACGGCGGAAAGGGGGTATTTGGGCACGCAAGTGATGGTTTAGGCGAGAAGGTCGGCAGTTTGGGCTAGTTTTGCGGGCATCGGAATATGTCCCTGGCGGGCCAGCCAGACCACAGCATCGCGCAGGGAATCAATGGCTGGCCGGATGGTCGCGCCGAGGGCCGCCAGACTTGGGCCCGCGTCGAAGCTCATTCGCCTGCGCGCCAAGATCACACCGGTGAGCGTGGCCGCGGGTTCATGACGGGTGGCCACATCAGCCAAGGTTTCCTCGACCCACGCGGCGAGGAGTGCCACGGGCCATGGCACGGTGAATCGGGGACCGGGCAGACCGGTGATGGCCGCCAGCTTTTCAAACAATTCCCGGATGGTGAAATTCTCGCCGCCCAGCAGGTAACGGCGGCCCGGGATTCCCTTTTCCATGGCGATTGCCATGGCGGTGGCGCAATCGCGGACATCCACCAGATTGACCTCCGCCTTGATCACCTCACGGCGTTTGCCCAGGCAGAAATCGAGGATGAGCCTGCCGGGGGGTGTGGAACCGGGATCGCCGGGGCCGATTGGCAGGGTGGGGTTAACCACCACCACGGGGTGGCCCTTCTGACCGAGCGCCAGCGCGAAGACCTCGGCCCGGTGCTTGCTGCGGCAGTAGGGGCCTACCACCTCGTCGGGAGGGACAACCTGGTCGGCACCGATGGAACCGGCTTGCCTGGCCCGGGTGAGAATGCTTTCGGTGCTGCAGTGAAGCACACGGGCCCCGCGGCGAAGGGCGCCTTCCATCACATGCCTGGCGCCGTGGAAATTGACCCGCAGGAAATCTCCCTTGGGGTGGGTCCATAGGCGGGGATTGGCTGCCAGGTGGAAGACCCGCCGGCAGCCGCCCAGGGCGTTTTCAACCTCCAGCCGATTGCGGATGTCCGCCGGGCGGATTTGCACGCGACCTGTTTCCACCAGGTCGGCCAGCCGGCTGAGGTTGGCTCCGGGTTTCTCCAGAACCGCGATGGGTTGGTCCCTGGAAAGTTGTCGGACCAGGTGGCTGCCGACAAAGCCGGCGCCCCCGGTAACCAGCACCTCGGGCCCAGGTTCCATGTTCAGGCCGCCAGACGCTTGGTGATTTCGGGCAGGCGGACGCGCAAGATCTCGGCCATGGCCTGGCGGACCTGGCGGTAGCCGGCGCGCACTTCGAAGCCCGAGGCGCGGCCGTAGGACTTGGACCCCAGGACATACCAGCCGGGCTCCTCGGTGGCGGGCCCGGGGTTGAGCTCCTGTTCCCGGGAATCCAGGCCGGTGGGCGGCAAGTCGAGCGAGGTTTCCCAAGGCATCCGCAATTCACGGTTGAGCAGGCGGGAGGGCTGATATCCGCACAGGGACAGGATCCGGTCCACCTCCCACATCTGCTCCTTGCCGCCGATGGTGGCGAACACTTTCACGGGTTTGTCATTGCCCTGGGGCTCCAGGCGGTCAATCCAGGCGCCTGAGTGAAATTCGAGGTTCCCTTCGGGGCGACAAGCGATGTGGTTGGCGGCAGCGGCGATGGAATCCCTGCCTTTCAAGGGGTCTTGGGGGATCCTGCGAACCGGGAGGGTTGAATTGCGCCGGGAAAGCCAGACCACCCAGGTGGCCTCGTGCTCCTTGGCCAATTCGGCCAGTTGGGTCACGGCGGTGGCCGCGCTGACACCCGCGCCGACCACCATCACAGTCCGGTCAGCGAATTTTTTTCGGTCGGCTCCAGGGATATCCTCAACACAGTAGGCGATGCGGTCCTTGCAGGCGTTTTCACCGGGGGCGGGCAGGCCGCCCTTGCCCATGGGACGGGGGGTGGCGAGAACCCCGGTGCAGTCAATCACCGCGTCGGCGAGAACATGCTGTTCCTGGTTATTGGGGCCCCGCACATAGAGGCGGAATGGGCCCACCGGATCCCGGGGACCGCGCGGATCCTCCCGCAGCCGGTTGTCGCGCCCGGCGGCGACGGCCTCCGTTCCTGCCTCCAGCTTGCCGGACAGCAATGGGGTCTCCAGGAGCAAGGAGAGGTAGCCATCGCGAAAAGCCTTGCCTGTGGCTGGTTCCTCGAGATTGACAAGGAACTCCTCCAGGTTGTTCTTTCGGATCTCCTCGAGGCCGATTTCCGAAACCATGGTTTTCGCCGGGGCATGGGTTTGGAGATGGCCCCATTTGTTCAGGTGATCCCCAACCTGGGCCTTTTCAAACCACATGAAGTCGATTTTCAATCGGGAGGCGACCAGCGCCGCTTCGACCCCGATAGGGCCGGCACCCAGGATCGCCAGTGTTGCCTTGCGCTCCGAACGGGGCTCGGAAACGGCCGATTCCGTCTCGGCAGGCTCTGGCGGTGGAGGGTTTTGCCGCGGTGGTTGCTGGGGCTGTTGTTGGGGGCGGTTTTGCCCCTTCTGGTTGATATTTCCGCTAGACATCGCTCCCCTCCATGGGAACCTCCGGGGCCCGGCTTTCGCCCCGACTTATCCCGGTATCAGGCAGGGCACAGGATCTCTCCCTTGCCCAGGGCGACATGGTCCCCGCTGTGGCGGGTCAACTGGTTCCATGGCTTCAGTGTCAAGGTTCGACCCAATTCCAGTCGTTTTTCCAGATTCTCCAAGTAACGGAAATACAATGCCGGGAAAACGGAGTCCAGAGGACCAGCGCAGCGGTAGGTGGGCAAAAGCTCAGGGCTGTGGTGTGGGAACAGCAGGCTTCCCCGGCGCATGGCGGCACCCGGGCGAACCCCGGACCGGCCCAGGACGATGACAGTGCCGGCAAGCAGGTTGATGCCCGGGAACACACCGGTATCGCCCGCCACCACGATGAGGCCGCGGCGCATGGTGGAGGCCAATTCGTCGCCAGCGGAGCCCAAAATGATGATTTCACCGCCACGCATGCCCCGCAGGGCGCCCCGGTAGGCTGCCCCCACATGATGGCCGGCGTTGCCTGTGACCACGATGGTGCCACCGAACATTTCGGCACCGAGCCAGTCGTCGGCGTCGCCCTCCACGCGGATGGTGCCGCCCCGCATCCCGGTGCCGGCATGCATGCCGATCGGGCCTTCCACCTTCAGGAGGCCTGCTGTCATGCCGGACCCCGCGAGCTTGACCCGGGAGCAGTCGCCCTTGAGGACCACCTCGCCATCGCTGGCGGAGCCGGTCAGGGCAAAGAAATCACCCAGCTCGGCCTTGTTTCGGCCGTGCCAAACCGTCAAGCGGGCAATGGCGGAGTTGTCGAGGGCGGAAAGAGCGTCGGGTCGAAGGCATTCGGCCTCGAGGGGCACGGGGTGAGATTGCAGGCGGGTGAGGGTCAGCATGGTTCAGCGGCCGTCCCGACCAGGTCTTTCAGATGAATCAGGAATGGGCCCAGCTTGCCACCGTAGTTGCCGGCGCCTATTCGGACGATTCCGGGAATGGCGGCGGCCCCGATACCCAGTCGCATGGATTGCCGGACAGATTCGAGGTCCAGGCCGTCCACCACCAGTTCGTAGGCGACGGCGGCCTTGGGGTGGAGTTCAGATTTGACCTGGCCTCGCAGGGATGGGCAGAAGGTCTCGTTGGTACTGGCCTTGAGTTTTGGGTACCGGCTGCCCACCTTGCTGCCGGCGCGGACGATGCCGTGTGCGAATGGAAGGATGACGCCGGGAACCGAAGCCATGGCGTCCGCGGCCCTCTCGGCGGCCTGGAGGGTGACCTCCCGCGAGGTTCCCTGGAGGATCAGGTTGCCCCCGGCGACACCCTTGCCCGCGCCGAAGGTCTCCTCCACCACGAATTCGCCGTCCATCACCGGGATTCGCCAAAAGCGACGGTTTTCCAGCAGTTTGCTCGATTGCCAGCCGTCGCCGAAGAAGCGGATGCGGCTTCCCACCTGCAGGCATTTTGCGGGGTCGACCGTCAGGCCGTTGTAGGCGGCGGTGGTGGGGCAGGGAAGGATTCCCTGGCCAATGCGGGAGATCAGGGATTGTTCCAAAGCGGGGCGGGAATATCCGAAGAATAGCAGGCTGGCGCCAGGCCTGCCGTCGGGGGTCTCCTCCGGACCCATGAGCCGGTCGACCCCGGCCTCGGCGTCGCAACCGATCACGGAGCTGGCGTTCCCGGTCGCGGCGGCGGCGGCGGACTGGACCAGCCGGGGGTGTTCCGCAGTCAGAACGACCCGGGCGCAGGCGAGCGGGAACGCCTCCGCGAAAGTGTCCTCGATTTCAATGCCGCGGATGGTGAGCATGCCTGGGAAAACAACCCGCCTTTCGGTCTTGCAGTAGGCTCTCCAGAGAAAAGGCCGGCGGACCGCATGGCGTGTCCGGCCGGCCCCAAAAGGACGGTCGATCCAGATTGGGATGCGGGATCAGGCGAACGGGGTCTTGCCCGGGAGGGCGACCGGGGGCGTGGGGAGTTTCTGGTCGTTCAGCGCCAGGTCGGCCGGGGCCAGCACCTCCTTGGAGTTGAGAGCCTGCTCCCAGGTGATGCGCTTGCCCGTGTAGGTGGCCATGCGGCCCAGAATGGCCATCAGGGAGCTGTGGGTCATCCACTCGCCGTCATTGATCGGCTTGCCGGCGCGGATGCTGGCGAACAGCTCGTTGTGCTCACTTTGGTACATGTCGATCTCGGATCCATCGCGTCGGTAGGTCCAGGCATCGGGGCCGGTGATGGTGTGCTTCATCACATTGCAGTAGCCCTTGCTGCCCTGGAAGTAATCGTTCACATCGTTGTAGCACCCGTCCTGCTGACGGGTGTAACTGAATACCTTGGCGCCGCTCTTGAACTCGTAGACGACCGCGTGGTGGTCGAAGATGTGGCCGAAATCGGCGCTGGTGCGGACTTGGCGGCCGCCCAAGCCGTAGGCGGCCACGGGGTTCTCGTCCTTCAGGGCCCAGCGGCACTTGTCGAGGCTGTGGATGTGTTGCTCGACATTGTGGTCGCCGGAGAGCCAGGCGTAGTAGTACCAGTTGCGGAGCTGGTACTCCATGTCGGTCCAGTTGGGTTGGCGCTTGCGCATCCACAGGCTGCCCACGTTGTAATTGGTGTGGAGGGTGTGGAGTTCGCCCAGGGCGCCGTCATGGATGCGCTTCATCACCTCGCGCTTGGGTTTGTCGTAGCGCCAGCAGAGGCCCGAGACCACGGCCAGGTTCTTTTCCTTGGCCTGTCGGCAGGCTTCAAGCACGCGGCGGCAGCCGGGACCATCGACGGCAACGGGCTTCTCGGCGAAAACATGCTTGCCGGCGGCGACCGCGGCCTCGATGTGCATCGGACGGAAGCCGGGAGGGCTGGCCAGCAGCACCACATCGACCCCGCTGTTGATGACCTTCTTGTAGGCGTCGAAACCAGTGAAGCAGTTCTCGGGGGAGACCTTCACGCGGGCGCCAATCTCGCCATCGCCTTTCAGTTGGGCCAAGCTGCCCTGAAGACGGTCATCGAACATGTCGCCCACGGCGACCAGTTCGGTTTCCTTGTCGGCGCGGAGTGCCTGGCTGGCAGCCCCGGTCCCGCGGCCGCCGCAACCCACCAGGCCCACTTTCAGGGTCGAGGCACTGGCGGCGTGTACCCCTGAGGAAAGGATGGAAAAGGCGCCCAAGCCGGCGCTGGCCTTGAGGAAATCGCGACGGGCGTCGGTTTTGTTGATTCGACGGGAGGACATGGGAGATTACCCTGGGGAGGAAGAAAACAGAGTCCAACAGGCGGGTGAACGGCCCCGTGGCCGATCGATGGCTGGATTATAACCGTTTCCAAAGCCATTTCCCAGCATCTTTTGCCTGACGAGCCAGATGGCGCCACCCGGGTTTTCCTGCATCGGAAATCCAGCGGTTCCAGGCCCGGGTGCGGGCCCTATCGGCCTTGTCGGAAAGACATTTTGCCAGGATTTCCAGGTTCCAGGCACTGTCGCCCACCCGGGCCACCGGGTAGACCTGTTCCCTTTGGCTGGAGAAACCGGAAGGGACGGCCCTTCCTAGCTCGGCCAAGGCCTGGTCGATGGCGTTTCGGATGGATTGCTCCACCGGATGGGCGCCTTTTTGCCAGTCATATGAATATGCCCAGTCCCATTGGGGCGCCAGGCGGTTAACCCGGGGCAAAATCAGCGTCACCTCAGTCGGGGTAAGTTCCGGAGAGTTGCCATTCAACCCGGCCCACTCCCTGAGGAAATCGCCCTCCGTGGAGTCGTCGGAAGGTGGCAAGGGCAAAGCCAGGATGGCCAAATCCGCCTGGGAGCAGGCCAGGGCAGCCTGATGCAGGCGGGTCTTCCTGTGGGCCGCATCCACCCCGGTCAAGGGACACTTCACCCAGGAGAAGCTTCCGCCTTGACGCTTGAGCAGCGGATCGAGCTGTTTTTCCAGCCACACCAGATCGGTTTCCTCCCGGCCCACCAGGATGATGGTGGCTGGTTTTTCCGCCCGTGAAAGGACCGGATCACCCAGTATTGATTCGGTTTGTTGGGGGCGGTTCAGGTAAACGCGGGCGTGGAGGCTGGCGAGCCCCTCGCTGGCGTGTCTGGCGATTGTGGCCCCCGCGAGGTTTTCCACCCGGCGTTTGATGCTCTCCACCACGCCGCCCACGCGGTCCTTGAGGTTGCGCCAGAGGGCTCCCAGCCCGGTGGGGGGAGGAGTTTTTTCAGGCTGTTCAGGCTGGGGGTGTCCGGG
>JAFMJU010000127.1 GCA_017853285.1 Gemmataceae bacterium | reverse complement strand
GCGGATTCCATGGCGCTGGAGGGCGGCGCCGGTGTGCTCACCCACGGCCGCCACCCGCACGCCGGCCAAGGACCGGGCATCCAGACCCAGGGCGCCCAACCGGTTGAAAAAAGCCTGCACGCCGGGCTGGCTGGAAAACACCAGCCAGTCCCATTCGGGGCGGCTTCCGTCCACCAGGCCGGGGATGCCCCCTGCCTCGGTGGGGACAATTTCCAGCGTGGGGATGTTGTGGGCCGAGGCTCCCAGGTCGCGCAGCCAGGTCACCAACTGGCCGCCCTCGGTGTCACGGGGCCGGCAGGCCAAAATCCGTTTGCCCGAGAACGGTTGCCGGTCGAACCAGTTCATCACCGGACGGCATGCCACCACCGGTCCCACCATGCAGACCGCGGGTGCCTTCAGGTCGGCCTCCCGGGCCCTGGCCACCAGATCACCCAGCGTGGCCACCAGCACCCTTTGCGGGGACATGGTCGCCTGCGCCACGATGGAGGCGGGAGTTTCGGGGGCTTTGCCGTGGGCCATCAGCCGGTTGGCCAGATTCTCCAGCCGGGCGATGCCCATGTAGAAGACCAGCGTGCCGGGAAACCGGGCCAGCGCCTCCCAATCGAGGCTGCCCCCGGTTTTGGTCGGATTCTCGTGGCCTGTGACCAAGGCGACCGCGCTGGAGAGCCGGCGGTCGGTCACCGGGATACCGGCGTATGCCGCGGCGCCCAGCGCGGCGGTCACCCCGGGAACGATCAGGTAGGGGATGCCCCGCTCCACCAGCGGCTCCACCTCTTCCAGGCAGCGACCGAACAGGATGGGGTCGCCCCCCTTCAACCGCACCACGCGCTTGCCGGCCTCGGCGGCTTCCACCATCGCCTGGCTGATGGTGCCGATGCGGTCGGGGTGGCAGCCGGGCAATTGATCCACGCACACCATGCGGGCGGCGGCGGGTGCCAATTCGAGGATCTCGGGCGAGACCAGGCGGTCGTACAGCACCACCTCGGCGCGGGCGAGCAACGCGGCGCCGCGGCGCGTGATGAGCCCGGGGTCGCCGGGGCCGGCTCCAACCAGCGCCACCAGCGGCCCGAAACCATCCGTCAGGGGTGGATCGACCGGGCTCACACGCCCACCATCTCGTCACGCTCGGGAACCTCGATGTCGAGTTCCTCCCGCGAGCGGGTCTTGATGACATACAGGCCCACCTCGAACAGCAGGCCCATCGGGATGAACAGCATCAGGAAGGTGAGGTCGGCGGTGGGCGTAAGGGCCGTCGCCAGGAACGCCATGACAAACCAGGCGATCTTCCGTTGCTTTTTCAGCATTTGGTAATCGACCACGCCCAGCCGTTCGGCCAGCATGATCACCAGCGGGGTCTGGAAGGCGATGCCGAAGACCAGCGGCATGAGGATGGCGAAGGAAAGCCACTCGTTCAGGCGGGGATCGGGGCGCAGGTCGAACCAGTAGTTGAAATAGAGCAGGCCCTTGATGGTGATGGGCATCACCAGGAACTGGCACAGGATCACGCCGGCGAAAAACAGCCCCAGCGCCACGGGCAGCGAGCTGTAGACATATTTTTTCTCGTGCGGGTACAGGCCCGCGGCCACGAACGACCAGATCTCCCAGAAGATGGCCGGGCTGGCGAGGATGAACCCCGCCACCATCGACACCTTCAGGTAAACCAGCGCCGGCTCCTGGATGCTGAGGGTGGTGAGCTGGTCGTCGCCGTTGAGCTTAGACATCACCCGGTTCATGGCCAGGCCGGTGCGGACCGGATCGCTGAACGCGGCGGGCAGGCGCACCATGTCGTCGGGCTCCACCGGTTGCACCCCCTCGGGCAGGGTTTTCCCCTCTTCGGTGGGTTTCCAGGCGTATTTGCCGGGCTGGGCCCCCTTGGCCAGACTCTCGAGGGCCTGGCGGGGCACCAGGATCTCGAGGATGGGCGTGGGTTTCTCCATGCCCACCAGTTCGTCGGGCAGTTTGCCGGCTTCCAGTTGTTCCTCGGTGGCCTGCAGGCGGAACTCGCGGTACTGGGCCAGCTCCTTCTGCACCGGGGCGGTGATGAAGCCCAAGATTGGCTTGCCGAAGAAAAAGGCCACCGTCATGCCGGCAATGAGCCACAAAATCGCGCGCCACAAGTGGTTGCGCAATTCCTCGAGGTGCTCGCCAAAGGACATCCGTGTGTTGGCGAAATATTCGTCCGAATCGCCGAAAAGGTCCAAAAGAGCGAATCCTGGGGGATATCCCCGTGTTCCGTGGGCTAAAGCCGCCAATCCGGTTCAAAACCGTGCCATGCGGCGGTTGACCCCTGTTTTTTATCAGTTTGCCCACGGTTTCTCAAGGAAGCCGCCAGCGGGCTGCCCAGCCGGTGACCGGGGAAAAAGGTGGGGTTATGCCGGCAACGGCTTGACTTTTTACCCCCCAAAAGCGATGCGGGCTTCCTTGACAAGGTCCGAGGCTGGATAATGACGAAGATTCGGGTCATTCGGGCAATTCTGGTGATCGTGGCGATGGGGGCTATCTCCATGGCCGGGTGCGATCTGGTGGGCCCCTGGAAGCACAAGGGCAACCCGGTCCGCATCGACCAGCGCGGCCGCCCCATTCCGGAGCAGGAAATGCTCCGGCGCGACCGTCTGGCGGTTCCCTTGCCCGGCACCGGCCCGTCCACGGAGTTCGAACGACCGGGGGTGCACGGCCGCTAGCGCGGCGGGGTCTCCCGGGTGGCTCACCCGTAGAGGCTTCGCACCATGCACCGCACCCTGATTCGTTCCGCAGCCGGGCTTCTGCTCCCCTGCTTCCTTGGCTGTCAGGCCATCCAGGAAAGCCAAAACCTGGTCCCCCTGCCCGAGAACGCCCCGCCCCAGCCCTACCGGGACCTGGTGGTGCGCGCCCGATTCCAGGCCAGCGCGGCCAACGAATCGTTCTACGCCAACAAGTGGACCGAGCTGGAGGAGACCGCCAAGGTGCTGGGCCAGACCGCCGGCATGGTCACCAAGGCCACAGGCGTGCCCGCCGCACGCGAGAAGGAAATCACCGTCGCCAGCGGCCAACTGGCGCAGAAGGCCGGCTCGCTGCGCAGCCTGGCGGCCGCCCGCGACGAGAAGGGCGTGAACGCCTGCATGCAGGAGATCAACGCGCTGGTGCGCACCCTGCGGCTGGAACCCTGACCGGCGCCTGATCCCCGCTGAAAACCAAACCGGCCGGGAGACTGCTCCCGGCCGGCTCGCTTTTGTCGCTGATGCGGTTCGGGGCCGGCCTCAGCCGAACACCTCGCACAGGCGCAGGTGGGTGGCCACATCGAGCGCCTCGGCGCGCACCTCCCCGGGGATGCCCAGCCGGGCCAGCCCCTCGTCGACGAACTTCTTGGTCAGGTCCCTGCCCTGCATGGCCACCAGCCCGCCGCGCAGGTTCTTGCGGCGGTGGCAGTACAAATCGCGCAGGAAATCGCGCAGGCGGCGCGGACCGGGAACGGTGGGGGTGGCCAGCTTGTCCACCAGCGCCCGCTTCTCGGGGTTGGAGACCACCTGCACGATGGCCGAGTCCACCTTGGGCGGCGGGAAGAACGAGCGCGGCGGGATGCGCCGCACGATGGTCACATCCCCCAGCGCCTGGCAGATCACCGCCAGCGACGCGTACTGCTTGGTGCCGGGAACCGCCATCATCCGCTCGGCGATCTCCCACTGCACCATGCCCACCATGCGGTCAGGCACCGGCCCGTCGATGAGCAGGTTGGTCATCACCGGCACGGCCACCGCGTAGGGCAGGTTGGCCACCAGCTTCAGGCGGGTGCAGCCGTGCCTGGCGGCGTGCTCCTTCCATGCCTCGATCAGGTCGGGGTTCATGGTGTTCTTGTTCTGCAGGGCGTCGCCCTCCACCAGGCGCACCTTGGGGTTGGCGCCCAGCAGTTCGCGGGCCATGCGGGCGAAGCCGGGGTCGATCTCGGCGGTGGTGACGCAGCCGGCCTCCAGCGCCATGCGGCCGGTCAGGCTGCCGGTGCCGGTGCCCACCTCCAGCACGGCGTCCTGGGGGGAAAGCTCGCCCGAGCGGGCGACCAGGTCCAGCAGGTTCAGGTCGATGAGGAAGTTCTGGCCGAGCTTGCTCTTGGCACCCAGCCCGTGGCGCTGGAACAGCTTGATGAGGTAGCCGAGCGTCTGCCGCGGGTGCGGCGCCTCCGGACTGAACGGTGTTTCCGTGCTCACTTTGTTTTCCCGCCCCGCAAGGACTCCAAGGCCCCCTCCAACCCCATGTTGACCAGGGCGTTGCGCACATGGCGCGCCAGAATATCCACCTCGATGTTGACCGGTTCACCCGTCGCCCGGGTGCCCAGCGTGGTGACCGCCAGCGTGTGGGGGATCAGCATCACCTGGAATCCGCCGGGCCGCACATCGACCAGCGTGAGCGACACGCCGTCGACCGCCACCGAGCCTTTCTTGATCATGTCTTGCGACAGGCTCACCGGGCAGTCGAACCAGATCATCTCCCACTCGTTTTCCACGCTGCGGGAGGCGATGGCGCCGGTGCCATCGACATGGCCCTGCACCCAGTGGCCGCCCATCGGATCGCCCAGCCTCAGCGACCGCTCCAGGTTGACCCGGTCGCCGGGTTTCAACCGGCCCAGGTTTGTCAGGGCCAGGGTCTCGGGCCCCACCTGGAACCGCACGCAGGGGCCGTCGATCTCCACCACGGTCAGGCAGACGCCGTTGACGGCGATGCTGGCACCCAAAACGGCCACCGGCTCGGCGAAGGGCAGGCGCACACGCAGCGACTGGCCCGGCCCCTCGGCGCGGGCCTCCAGCACTTCCCCCATCCCTTCCACCAGCCCCGTGAACATCGTTCCATCCCGGACAAGCGGCCGAAAAAACAAACGGGACGGGATCCATCCCCCGCCCCGTTCTTGGATTGTAGAGCATGCCCCGGCCGCCCAATTCCCCGGGGGGATCAGCGGTCGCGCCTCCAGCGGGAGGGCGTGTCGTTGCCGCCGGCCATGTCGCCCGTGGGCAGGCGCACCGCCCGGCGGATGCGCAGGAACAGCGCGCGGAAGGGCGCGGTCAACGCGTAGGCCCAGAAGACCACCGCCAGCGCCAGCGACACGGAGAAGACAGCCAGCCCCACGAACAGCAGCGCCGGCAGGATCAGCCGTTGGCGGCTGCCCTTGCGCAACAGGTCCTTGGCCAGGTGGCCATAGGGGAAAGGCGACACCATCAACAGGGCAGCCACCAGGCAGCCGGGCAGCATCCACGGCTGGAGATCCTGGAAACCCCCGAGGTCGACATAGCTGCCCGTCAGGTTCAGGTGGCCGATCCACGCGAAGGCGGCCACACATCCGGCGGCGGCCGGGGATGGCAACCCGGTGAAGCTGTGCCCCACAGCCCCCGGTTTTTTCTCCACCGGTGCCGACGGGGCCACATTGAAACGGGCCAGGCGCACCACCGCGCACAGCACATACAGCACCGCCACCAGCGAGGCCACCTGCCCCGCGTTCACGGTCCATTGCTTGGCCTGGGCGTACAGCAAAAATCCGGGGGCCACGCCGAAACTGATGGCGTCGCACAGGCTGTCCAGCTGGCAGCCGAACTCGCTGCCCCCGTTCACCAGCCGCGCGGCGAAGCCGTCGAGCAGGTCGAACACCATGGAGGCGAACAGGCACCAGCCCGCGTAGGCCAGGTATTGCACGGCGGCCGATTCACCCGGCTCGGCCTTGCTGGCGAAGATGATGGCGGCAAAGCCGCAGGCGGCGTTGCCCAGGGTGAGCGCGTTGGGCAGGGCCATACGCAGGGCATGCTGCAGTTTTCCCGGCGCCAAGGCCATGCAACCTCCCCGATCGTGCCCGGTGCGGGCCATCGTTGGGCCAAACAACCCCTCGATGCCCCAACCACCTCAACTTCCCCCAGTTTAATGGCTGCACAGGCCTATCCACACCGAAATTTCACATTTTCCGGCAAAATTCCGTGCCCATGGGGGGTCTGGCACGCCCAAACCTCCCTGATTGCCAGCCTGTGGAGGGCGTGGGTGCATGAAAAACCCCGGGGAAGCCGATGGGCTCACCCGGGGGATGGGAGTTGGTCGGGCCGGGAAACTGGCCTTAGCGCACCTTCCACTCGATGCGGCTTTTGCCTTCCTGGTCGAAGTAGAGCAGTTCGTATTCGTTGAGGCGGTCCACTCGCCAGGATTGCACCTGGTTGTTCTCGTGCTTGGGGTCGGTGCTGGCGGTGATGCGCATGACGATGGTGCGGTCGTTCAGGGTCCAGGTGCCGCTGCGCTTTTCGGGCTGGCGGAAGGTGCGCAGGAAGCCGGGCTTCCAGGTGACCGAGGCGCTGAAGGAACCGTCGGGATTGAAGGTGACCGTGTCGATCTGCTCGTTGTCCTGGTGGCCCCAGGTGCCCAGCAGTTGCTCGCGGCGGATCGCCGGGGGAGCCGCCATGGGGGTGATGGGGGGAGTGGTGGGCATCACCACCGGTGCCGGGGGAGTGGGGGCCGGCACCGCCGCCGGCGCGGTGGCCGCGGGAGGCTGGAGCACCAGGATGGTGGACCCGGTGGGCACCGTGGTCACCTTGCCATCCGACCCGATGATGGCCTCTTGCCCGGGGGGGACCGACGGTTGCTTGGGGGCCGGCGGCGTGACGCGGTGCAGCACGAACAGCAGGCGCTGCCCACCCACGCCGGAGGTGAAGCTGGCGGGGCGCTGCGAGGAGGTTGGCGCGCCGAAGCAGAGCGTGAGCAGGTCGCCATTGAGGGTGTAGATGCCCTTGGTGCCGACGGACTCGGCGCCGGCCAGGTCCACCGTGCCCGGGCCC
Organism: Gemmataceae bacterium; assembly: GCA_017853285.1. GTDB lineage: Bacteria > Planctomycetota > Planctomycetia > Gemmatales > Gemmataceae > UBA6894. The sequence continues at coordinate 2,616 of JAFMJU010000127.1, read as the reverse complement.
GCGGTGTCGATCACATAGGCGATCTGCCGGGTGTTGCCGGGGTGATCCACCGAGATGGTGTTCTTGCCGATCACCAGCCGGTTGTCGGTGTCGAACTTGGCGCGGATGGTCTGGGCGTCCACCAACTGACCGTTGTCGATCAGCGAGATGATCTCCCAGGTCCCCTCCAGCGAGGTGGTCGACGGGGCGGCAGCAACCTGTCCCCACACCGCCGGCACCAGGCCGGCCACCATCCAGAAAGCGGCAAACAGATGACGCATGGTTTCCTCGCGAACTTCAAGGGGGAACGGGTTTCCCTGTCCCCGATCGGATATTTTGGTCATCAGACTGCCCCCTTCCGGAGGACCGGGTCAAGGCCGACCCTGAGGATTGGGCAGCGACGGGTGTTTGAATAAGCCAGAAAACCCTCCCCGGAGCCAGATAGCCCATGCTAGCCCTGCTGTTCGCCGCCACGCTTGCCGCCCAGGAGCCCATCCCTGGGATCGGGCCCAAGGGCCCCGCCACGAAGGTCGCCGGCGGTTTCGGTTTCATCGAAGGCCCCGCCGCCGATGGCCAGGGGAACCTCTACTTCAGCGACATCCCCAACGCCCGCATCCACAAGCTGGACGCCCAGGGCAAGGTGACCGTGTTCCGCGAGAAGTCGAACAAGTCGAACGGGCTGATGGTGGACGGCAAGGGCCGCATCCTCGCCTGCGAGATGGATGGCGCGGTGGTGGCCCTGTCGGCCGATGGGCAGGGGCGCGAGGTGCTGGCCGACCAGCACAACGGCAAACCGCTCAACGCCCCCAACGACCTGGTCATCGACAAGACCGGCGGCATCTACTTCACCGACCCGATGTACGGCGCCAAAACCCCTCTGCCACAGGGTAAGACCTGCGTCTATTACCTCCCCAAGGGCGGCAAGCCGGCGCGCCTGCTGGACAACCTGCCCAATCCCAACGGCGTGATTTTGTCGCCCGATGAGAAGACGCTGTATGTCATCCCCAGCAGCCAGCGGCAGATGATGGCCTACCCGGTGGAGGCTCCCGGCAAGCTGGGCGCGGGCCGCGTGTTCTGCGAGCTGGCCCAACGCCGGCCCGGCGGCAACAGCGGCGGCGATGGCCTGGCGGTGGATGTGCAGGGCAACCTGTACATCACCGCCGAGACCGGCGTGCAGGTCTGGTCGCCCGCGGGCAAGCTGCTGGGCACGCTGGTCTTCCCCGAGCAACCCGCCAACTGCGATTTCGGCGGCCCCGGCAACAAGACGCTTTACGCCACCGCCCGCACCGGCCTGTACCAGGTGGAGCTGGAAATCCCCGGCCACCGGTTCACCGGCCCATGACGCACCCGGGTACCTTTTCTCCCGCTGACGATCCCGCCCTGCTGGCACTGGTGCGCCCGCAGGGCTGGACCAACCCCACACCGAGGGCGGAATATGACCTGGTGGTGATCGGTGGCGGCGCGGCGGGTCTGGTCTGTGCCATCGGCGCCGCCGGGCTGGGTGCCCGCGTGGCGCTGGTGGAACGCCACCGGCTGGGGGGCGACTGCCTCAACACCGGGTGCGTGCCGTCGAAGGCGCTGGCCGCACTCGCGCGTTCCATTTCCGGCGGCACCCCGCGAGAGCGGCTGGAAAACGCCCGTCTCACCTTCCGCCAACGGCGCGCCGAACTGGCCCCGCACGACAGCGCCAGCCGGCTGGCCGGGCTGGGCATCGATCTGTTCTTCGGGCAGGCCGCCTTCACCGGCCCGGACAGGATCGCCGTGGCGGGGGCGACGCTCCGTTTCCGCAAGGCGGCGCTGTGTGCGGGGGCCTCCCCTGCCCTGCCGCCCATCCCCGGTCTGGCCGATTGCCAGCCGCTCACCACCGACAGCTTCTTCGATCTGGACCGCTTGCCCGCCAGCCTGACCATTGTGGGGGCCGGCCCGGTGGGCGTGGAGCTGGCACAGAGTCTGGCCCGTCTGGGATGCGCCGTCACGCTGGTGGAACAGGGTTACACCATCCTGCCCCGCGAGGATGGCGACGCCGTGCAGGTGTTGCAACGGGTGCTGATGGAAACCGATGGGGTGCGGGTGCATACCGAAACCCGCATCCAGAGAGCGGAAAAGGTTGCCGATGGGGTTCGCCTGCATCTGCTGACGGACGGCAACACCCACCTGTTGGAGGCCGAGGCGGTACTGGTGGCCGCCGGACGCGTGCCCAACACGGCGGGGCTGGATCTGGCCCAGGCCGGCATTGAACTGGACGGCGCTTTCCCCCGGGTGGACCGGTATCTGCAGACCACCAACCCGAAGGTCTACGCCGCCGGCGATGTGACCGGGCCCCCGTACCTGACGCATCGCTCGGGCGCGCACGCCAAGGTGGTGATCCAGAACGCGCTGTTCTGGCACCCGCTGGGCCTGGGTAAGGCACGCGCCGACCGGTTGGTCATCCCCCGCTGCCTGCACACCGACCCGGCCATTGCCCAGGTGGGCCTGACGCCCGAGGAAGCCGAGGAGGCGGGCTTACCCAGCGTGGTGTACACCGAATCGGCCACCGACCGAGCCAAGCTGGAGGGCGAAACCGGCTACCTGCGCCTGGTGGTGGCCGCAGGAACCGACCGATTGCTGGGCGCCACCGTGATGGGCCGCCACGCCGGG
>JAFMJU010000126.1 GCA_017853285.1 Gemmataceae bacterium | reverse complement strand
AGCGGTCTCCGTCCGTTCAACGCGCCCGGCATCTGCCGATGCCGGCTCGGAAGACCAGAAAACTTTGCAAACAGATTGGCTCAACCCTGCTTCAAAAAATCCGCCAGAGGCAACGCGATGCCCAAGGCTTCCGAGCGGGCGGTGTCGGGGGCGGAGAGGCGCTGGTGCGCCTGGTACGAGCCACCCTGTGGCTGTGTGAACACTTCGAGGATTTCTGCCGCCAGGTTGAAGACCCAGTACTCGGGGATGCCGGCCTGGGCGTAGAGCTCCAGCTTGCGGCCAAGGTCGATGTCGGTCGAGGTGTCGGCCACCTCGATGATCAGTCGGATCTGGGAGGCCACGGGGTGCGCGCCGGAATAATGATCGCCCCGGAAGGGGACGATGGCGAAATCGGGCTGGGGCAGATCGCGTCGGGTCAGGGCCACCGGGTTTTGGCACAGCACCAACCACTCTTCGGCCAGGTGGCCATGCAGCCAACGATTGAGGTGATTGACGAGTCCGCCGTGGCGGGGACCGATCGGGCTCATGGGGTGGATCTCGCCGTCGAGCAGTTCGAGTTTCTCATCGGGCTGGAAGAAGCGCATCTGATCCAGGCGGATGAACTCCTCCACGGTGAACTTGCGGGTGGTGATGGTGGCGGACATGGCGGTTTCCCGTGTGACTGGTTGCATTTTACGGGGCTGGTCACCCCGGCGCAAAACCGCCCGGCTCAGTGGTGCCCGCCGGCGGGGTGGGGCTGGTGCGGTGCGGCCGGGGCCGGCGCGGCCTTGGGGGCGTCGCCGCGGTCGGTGAACCACTGGATCACATAGAAGAAGACCGGCGTGAGGAAGATGCCGAAGACCGTCACGCCCAGCATGCCGGAGAACACGGCCAGGCCCAGCGTGCGGCGCATCTCGGCGCCGGCACCCTCGGCCACCACCAGCGGCACCACGCCCAGGATGAACGCGAACGAGGTCATCAGGATGGGCCTGAGCCGCAGCCGGCAGGCTTCCAGCACCGCCTCCCGGCGGCTCTTGCCCTCCTCGCGCTGCTGCTTGGCGAACTCGACGATGAGGATGGCGTTCTTGCTGGCCAGGCCCACCAGCACCACGAAGCCGATCTGCGTGAAGATGTTGATGTCCATGCGCGCCAGCATCACGCCCGTCACCGAGCAGAGCAGGCACATCGGCACCACCAAAATCACCGCCAGGGGCAGCGACCAGCTCTCGTACTGCGCCGCCAGCACCAGGAAGACGAACACCACCGCCAGCGCGAAGACGATCATGGCGGTGTTGCCGGCCTGCAGTTGCAGGTAGGTCAGCTCGGTCCACTCGTAGGCCATGGCGGCGGGCAGCTCCTTGTCGGCCAGTTGCTGCATGCGCTCCACCGCCTGGCCCGAGCTGGTGCCCGGCAGGCTGTTGCCGTAGATGGCCGAGGCCGAGTACATGTTGTAGCGCATCAGCAGCGCCGGGCCGCTCGAGTCCTTCACCTTGGCCATGGTGCCCAGGGGCACCATCTGGCCCCCCTTGTTCTTCACCTTGATCAGCAGGATGTCCTCCACCCTGTCGCGGAACTGCTGGTCGGCCATCACATTGAGCTGCCAGGTGCGGCCGAACTGGTTGAAGTTGTTCACATAGTACGAGCCCAAGAACGACTGCAGCGAGTTGAACACATCGCCCAGTTGCACGCCCATGGTCATGCACTTGTCGCGGTCGATGTCGAGGTAGAGCCAGGGGGTGTTGGTGCGGGTGCTGGTGAACAGCCCGGTCAGGCCCTCGGTCTTGTTCCCCTTCGACACGATGGCGTCGCTGGCCTGCTGCATGGTGGGCAGGCCCAGCGGCCCGCGGTCCTCCAGCATCAGCTTGAAGCCGCCGGCGTTGCCCAGGCCGTCGATCGCCGGGGGACCGAACACGCCCACGGTGGCCTCGCGCACCTCGCGCGCCAGCCGCTCGCGCAGCTTTTCGCCGATGTCGTCGCCCGACAGGCCGGCGCGCTCCTCGAACGGCTTCAATATCACATTCAGCGAGCCGAAGTTGGGCGCGTTGGCGCCCAGCAGCAGCGACTGGCCCGAGATGGCCACCGTGTGGCCCACGCCCTCGGTCTCGCGGGCGATCGACTCGATCCGCCGCACCACGGCCTGCGTGCGCTGCACGCTGGCCCCGTCGGGCAACTGCACATTCAGCAGCAGGTACCCCTTGTCCTGCTGGGGGATGAAGCCGGTGGGCGTGTGGGTGAAGCCCCAGTAGGTGGCGTAGAGCAGGCCGCCGTAGGCCAAAAGCACCAGCAGGCTGACCCGCAACAGCCCGGCCACCACGCGGGTGTACATCCATGTGGCGATGTCGAAGGCGCCGTTGAACAGCTTGAAGAACCAGCCCAGCGTCACATCCATCAGCCAGGTGAGCGGGTCGCGCTTGGCGCCGTGGGGCTTGAGGAGGATGGCCGCCAGCGCCGGCGACAGCGTCAGCGAGTTGAACGCCGAGATCACGGTGGACACCGCGATGGTGATGGCGAACTGGCGGAAAAACTGGCCGGTGATGCCGCTGATGAAGGCGCACGGCACGAACACCGCGCACAGCACCAGCGCCACGGCGATGACGGGCCCGGTCACCTCGTCCATGGCCTTGCGGGCGGCGTCGCGCGGGGTGAAGCCCTCGGCCAGCCAGCGCTCCACGTTCTCCACCACCACGATGGCGTCGTCCACCACGATGCCGATGGCCAGCACCAGGCCGAACAGCGACAGGTTGTTGAGGCTGAAGCCCATGGCCGCCATGGCGGCGAAGGTGCCGATGATGGCCACCGGCACCGCGATGAGCGGGATGAGCGTGGCGCGCCAGTTCTGCAGGAACACCAGCACCACGATGGCCACCAGCACGATGGCGTCGCGCAGCGTCTTGAACACCTCGATGATCGATTCCTTGATGAACGGCGTGGTGTCGTAGACGATCTTGTAGTCCAGGCCCTTGGGGAACCGCTTCTTCAACTGGTCCATCTTGTCGTACACGCCCTTGGCGGTGGCCAGCGCGTTGGAGCCGGGCAACTGGAAGACGGACAGGGCCACCGAGGGCTCGCCGTCCAGCGCGCACGACTGGTCGTACTGCTGGGCGCCCAGCTCCAGGCGGGCGATGTCGGACAGGCGTATGACGCCGGCGCTGGTGCCGCCGTCCTTCGCGGTGCCGGCGTAGCCGCCCACCTTCACCACCACATCGCCGAACTGCAGCGGGTCGGTCAGGCGGCCCAGCGTGTTGATGATGAGCTGGAACTGCTGGCCCTGGGGCACCGGCTGCTGGCCGATGGAGCCGGCGGCCACCTGCAGGTTCTGCTGGCTGAGCGCCTGCACCACGTCGTCGGTGGTCAGGCCCAGGCTGGCCATCTTCTCGGGGTTGAGCCAGGCGCGCATGGAGTAGTCGCGCTCGCCCATGAAGGTGACATTGCCCACGCCGGGCAGGCGCAGCAGCTCGTCGCGGATCTGGATGGTGGCGTAGTTGCTCAGGTACAGGTCGTCGTAGACCGCCTTGCCGTCGGAGCCCTTCTCGCTGACCAGGTTGACGATCATCATGGTGCTGGGCGAGATCTTCTTCACCGGCACGCCCTGGCGCTGCACCAGGTCGGGCACCACGGGCAGGCCCAGCGACACGCGGTTCTGCACCAGCACCTGGGCCATGTTGGCGTCCATGCCCTCCTTGAAGGTGACCATCAGCGTGTAGTTGCCGTCGTTGGTGCACTGCGAGGTCATGTAGAGCGCGTTCTCCACGCCCGAGACCTGCTGCTCGATGGGCGCGGCCACGGTGTCGAGCACCGTCTGCGCGTTGGCGCCGGGGTAGCTGGCGGTCACCAGCACCGTGGGCGGGGTGATGTCGGGGTACTGCGCCACCGGCAGGCCGATCACCGCCACCGAGCCGGCGATGGTGACCAGGATCGACAGCACCGCCGCGAAGATGGGCCGGTCGATGAAGAAGTGCGAGATCATGGCTGTTTCGGCTCCTGCCCGGGGGCGGGGGCTGGGGAAGACGGGGCCGGGCGGATGATCACCCGCCGGCGCAACACCTCGAACAATCCCAGCGTGAGGAAGGTGAGCAGCAGGTGCAGGCCCTGGTTCAGGCGGCGCACCAGCGGCCGGTTCATGCCCGGGCGGTTGGTCAGCCACTGGATCACGAAGAAGAAGACCGGCGTGAGGAACAGCCCGAACAGCGTCACCCCCAGCATGCCGCTGAACACCGCGGTGCCCAGGGCCCGGCGCATCTCGGCCCCGGCGCCCTTGGCGATGACCAGCGGCACCACGCCCAGGATGAACGCGAACGAGGTCATGAGGATGGGCCTGAGACGCAGCTTGCAGGCCTCGATCACCGCCTCGCGCGCCGGCTTGCCGCCGTCGGTGAGCTGCTTGGCGAACTCGACGATGAGGATGGCGTTCTTGCTGGCCAGGCCCACCAGCACCACGAAGCCGATCTGCGTGAAGATGTTGATGTCCATGCGCGCCATCGCCACGCCGACCACGCTGGACAGCAGGCACATCGGCACCACCAGGATCACCGCCAGCGGCAGGGCCCAGTTCTCGTACAGCGCGGCCAGCACCAGGAACACGAACACCACCGCCATGGGGAAGACGATCTTGTTGCGCCAGTCGGTGGCCTCCTGACGCTGCAGCAGGTTCAGCTCGGTCCACTCGGTGGTGATGGCGCCGGGGAGGGTCTTCCGCGCCACCTCGTCGAGGACATCCATGGCCTGCGTGGAGCTGAGGATCCAGGGCAGGGCCATGCCGTTGACGGGCGCGGCGCGGTACAGGTTGTAGCGCATCACCATGCCCGGGCCCGTGGTGTCCACCACATTCACCAGCGAGCCAAGCGGCACCATGCCGCCCTGGGCGTTGCGCACCTGCAGCAGGTTCAGCCGGCCCAGGTTGTTGCGGAAGGGCAGGTCGGCCATCAGGTTCACCTGCCAGTAGCGGCCGAAGGCGTTGAAGTTGTTCACATAGTCCGAGCCGATCAGCGTGTCGAGCGCCTGGTTGACATCCTCCACCTTCACCTTCAGCGCGCGGGTCTTGGGCCGGTCGATGTCGGCGAACAGTTGCGGGGCGCTGGCGCTGTACATGGTGGACAGGCCGAAGAAGCCCTCGTTCTTCCTGCCCTCGGCCAGGTACAGGTTGGTGAAGCGCTCCAGGTCGGCCAGGCCCAGGTCGCCGCGGTCCTCCACCATGCACTTGAAGCCGCCGGCGGTGCCCAGGCCCGGCACGGGCGGGGCGCCGAAGACCGAGACCTGCGCGTCGCGGATCTCGTCGTGGTAGGCCTTGCGCAGCCTGTTGATGATGGCGGTGCCCATTTTTTCGGGTTCATCCACCCGCTTCTCGAACGGTTCCAGGATCACGAACATCGACGCGTAGTTCGAGCCGTACATGCTCAGCAGGATGGTGAAGCCCGAGACGGAGAGGGTGTCGGCCACGCCCGGGGTGTCCAGGGCGATCTTCTCCATGCGCGCCATCACCTCCTGGGTGCGCTGCACGCTGGCCGACTCGGGAAGCTGCACATTCACCAGCAGGTAGCCCTGGTCCTGCGTGGGGATGAACCCCTTGGGCACCTTGCCGAACAGCCAGCCGGTGGCGCCCAGCAGGCCGCCATAGACCACCAGCACGATGAGCGTCAGCCGCACCAGCCAGCCCACGCTCCAGCCGTAGGCGCGGATCATGCCGCCGAAGCACCATTCAAACGCCTTGAAGAACCAGCCCAAAGACAGGTTGATCAGCCGCTGGAACAGGTCGGGCTTGGCGCCGTGGGGCTTCAGCAAGATGGCCGCCAGCGCCGGCGACAGCGTCAGCGAGTTGAACGCCGAGAACACCGTGGAGATGGCGATGGTGACCGCGAACTGGCGGAAGAACTGCCCGGTGATGCCGCTGATGAACGCGCACGGCACGAACACCGCGCACAGCACCAGCGCCACGGCCACCACCGGCCCGGTCACCTCCTCCATGGCCTTGCGGGCGGCGTCGCGCGGGCTGTAGCCCTCGGCCAGCCAGCGCTCCACGTTCTCCACCACCACGATGGCGTCGTCCACCACGATGCCGATGGCCAGCACCAGGCCGAACAGCGAGATGTTGTTGATGGTGAAGCCCAGGGCCGCCATGGCCGCGAAGGTGCCCACGATGGCCACCGGCACCGCGATGAGCGGGATGATGGTGGCGCGCCAGGTCTGCAGGAAGACCAGCACCACCACGCCCACCAGAAACACCGCGTCGCGCAGCGTGTTGACCACATCCTTGACCGATTCGCCGATGAACGGCGTGGTGTCGTAGCTGATCTTGTAATCAAGCCCCTCCGGGAAGCGGCGCTTCAGCTCGGCCATCTTGGCCCGCACCGCGTTGCCCACATCCAGCGCGTTGGTGCCCGGCAACTGGAAGATGGCCAGCGCCACCGCCGGGTAGCCGCTGGAGGTGGCCGACTGGTCGTACTTGTTCGCGCCCAGCTCCAGCCGGGCCACATCCTTCAGCCGCAGCACCTGGGGTGAGACATCCCCGGGCTGGGAGTTGGCCGCCCGAACGATGATCTCGCCGAACTGCTCGGGGGTGGCCAGCCGGCCCTGGGAGTCCACGGTGAGCTGGGTCTCCTGCCCGCCGGGGACGGGTTGCTGGCCCACCTGGCCGAACGAGATCGCCACATTCTGCGCCTTCACCGCGTCGGACACCTCGTTGGCGGTGATGTTGCGGGCCGCCATCTTCTGCGGGTCGAGCCAGGCGCGGATGGAGTAGTCGCGCTGGCCCAGGTAGGTGATGTCGCCCACGCCCTCCAGCCGGAACAGCTCGTCCTTCAGGTGGATGGTGGCGTAGTTGGACAGGAAGATGTCGTCGTAGCGGCCGTCGGGCGAGAAAATGTTTACCGCCATCAGGATGCTGGGCGACTTTTTCTTGATGGTCAGCCCCTGCTTCTGCACGCTCTTGGGCAGTTGCGGCACGGCCAGGTTCACGCGGTTCTGCACCGCCACCAGCGCCTCGTTCAGGTCGGTGCCCAGCGAGAAGGTGACGATCAGGTTGTAGGCGCCGGTGTTGTCGCTGGTGGAGCACATGTACAGCATGTTGTCCACGCCGTTGACCTGCTGCTCGATGGGCGCGGCCACCGTGTCGGCCACCACCTGCGAGCTGGCGCCGGGGTAGGTGACCGCCACCTGCACCGTGGGCGGCACGATGGGCGGGTATTGCGAGACCGGCAGCGTGTAGGCGGCCAGCGCCCCGGCGATGACCAGGAAGATGGACAGCACCGAGGCGAAGATGGGCCGGTCGATGAAGAAATTCGAGATCACGCTGCGGTCACCTGGCGGCTGGCGAGGCGGGTGGAACCCGGGTCGTGCGCTCCATCACTTTTTCACCGCCGGCGCGGGCGGGGCCTTGGCGTCGGGCTTAGCGGGGGTTTTGGCGTCGGTCTTGCCGGCGCCGCCGGCGGGCTGGGCCGGGGCGGCCGATGCGGGTGCCGGGGCCCCGGGCGGACCCGTCAGGGCCGGGGTCACCGGCATGGGCACCTCCTCCGGCGTGACCGGCTCGCCCTGCCGCACCATCTGGATGCCCGTCACCACCACGCGCTCGCCGGGCTTCACGCCCTCCTCGATCACACGCAGGCCGTCTGGCTGCAGGGCCCCCAGGCGCACGCGGCGCGAGACCGCCTTGTTGTCATCCCCCACCACATAGACAAACTTGTTCCCCTGGTCGGTGCCCACGGCCCGCTCGGAGACCAGCGCCACATCGCGCGCCTCGCCGATGGGCAGCTTCACCCGGCAGAACATGCCCGGAACGAACAGCCGGGCCTTGCCGCCCACCATCGGGTTGGCCAGCACGCCGCGCACCGTGATGGTGCCGGTCAGCGGGTCGAGCTTGTTGTTGATGAAGTTCACATTGGCCGTGTGGCTGTATTCCCGCTCGTCCTGCAGGGCCACCTGGAAGGTGATCTGGCTTTGGTTGTCGCGCACCGGGATCCTGCCTTCCTGCACCAGCCGCTTCACCTTCAGCAGGGTGCTCTCGTCGGTGTCGAAGTAGACATAGATCGGATCTTCCGACACCAGCGTGGTCAGCAGGGTGGTGTCGGCGTTCACCAGGTTGCCCAGCGTGAAGTAGTAGCGGCTGATACGACCGTCGATGGGGGCGGTCACCCGGCAGAACTCGAGGTTGAGGATATGCACCTCGTTGGCCGCGGCGATGGCCTCCACCGCGGCTTTCGCCTCCTCCTCGGCGGCCTGGTACTTGTCCAGCTCCTGCACGCTGATGGCGCCGGGCGTCTTGGCCACTTCCTTGGCGCGCAGGTTGTCGGCCTTGGCCAGCTTGTATTTGGCCTGCTGCAGCGTGAGCTGGCTCTTGGCATCATCCAGCTTGGCCTGGTAGGGCCGCCGGTCGATTTCGAAGAGCAGGTCGCCCTGCTTCACATAGTCGCCTTCCTTGAAGGGCGTCTTCGTGATGTAGCCGGTCACGCGCGCCTTGATGTCCACATAGTTCACCGCGTCGACACGGCCGGTGAATTCCACCGAGTCGGTGACATTGTGGTGGATGACACGGCTGACGGTCACCGCCGGCGCGGCATCGGGGGCGGGCAGCGCGGGCGGCTTGCCGCAACCCATGAAGAACAGGCCGGACAGCAATGCGGTCAGCAGGGAGATGCGGGTCATGGGAGATTCTGCCTGGTACCGGTTGAATTCAACGGGCGAAAGAAAGCTCAAATGGTAGACTACTCGTGATAGCCAAAGTGAACAAGCGAGGTGCCGGGGCTTCCGGCGGGAGAATCGCCGTGCGCGTGAGGGAATGGTGCGTCTCCCTGGCCCTGCTGACCGGGGTGGTCCAGCCCGGCTGCGCCCAGAAGGCGCCGCCCGATCCGCCGAAGCAACCGGCCGATTTCGCCGAGGATGTCGCCAAACTGGAGGCAAAAAACCCCGCCCCGCTGGCCGCCGACGCGGTGCTGTTTGTCGGCAGTTCCAGCATCCGCAGATGGGACCTGGCGGCCGCGTTCCCCCACCTGCAGACCCGCAACCACGGCTTCGGCGGCTCCCGCACGGTGGACCTGAACCATTTCGCCCCCCGTCTGGTGCTGGCCTACCAGCCCCGCCGGCTGGTGGTGTACGAGGCCGACAACGACATCCACGAGGACTTCACCCCCGAGGCGGTGGCCCGCGAGGCCGACCGCTTCCTCACGCTGGTGGCCGACAAGCTGCCCGAGGCGAAGACCTGGTGGCTGGCCATCAAACCCAGCCCGGCCCGGCGCAAGGAGATGGACCGCCAGCGCCAGGCCAACGACCTGATCCGCAAGCGCTGCGCCACCTCCGGCGGCAAGGCGGTGTTTGTGGACACCTGGACCCCCATCCTGGGCCCCGATGGCCAACCTGATCCCACCCTGTTTCTGGAAGACAACCTGCACCTGAATGAAAGTGGTTATGCCCGGTGGAAAGCGGTGCTGGACCC
>JAFMJU010000125.1 GCA_017853285.1 Gemmataceae bacterium | reverse complement strand
CCCTTGGTTCGCGGGTGGCTGGGCCATGCTGAGGACCTGCGTTCCTGGATTGATGGCGAGGGCGCAACCTTGCCGGCTGACAAGCGCTTGGCCCGGTTGGTCGAGCTCAACACGCTGCTCCAACTGGAGCATGTGCGGCAGCAACCCGCGGTAAAAGCCGCATTGTTGGAGGGGAAGTTGCGGCTCCATGGGTGGGTTTACCGCCTCGAGGATGGCACCGTGCTGGCCTTCGACCAGCTAAAAACTTGTTTTGTGCCGGTGGAGGAGGCAGCCAGGCAGAAATTGGGGGCCGAGGTCCACGAGGCTGCCATTAGCAATTCCGTGATGGGGCAGATTGTTGACTATTGATCCGGTTGCCTGGCGAGGTTTCCCTCTGGAGGGCGGGTTATTCCCGGTTGCCCCAGCCAACCCCTCTTTCACCCGGGAAGCATCCGCGTATAGTGGTTGAATGCGTCAAATCCCCCGTTTCGCGACTGTGCGAAAAGTGGATAAGGCGATGGAGGATTCCGGCCGATGGGTCGCGGTGCTGACGCGCAGCTTCTTGGCAAATGGAAAATCGCCGACGCTCTGGAAACCTACGGGATCCGAAACTGGGGCAAGGGCTACTTCGGGGTCAACAAGTCCGGCAACCTCACGGTGCTGCCCAACAAGCGCGCCGAGGAAGCCATCGACCTGCCCAAGCTGGTCGAGGAGTTGCAGGCCCGGGGCATCCAGCTCCCAATCCTCATACGGTTCAATGACATCCTTCGCCATCGCGTCGGTGAGATGAACCACGCCTTCGAGAAGGCCATCAAGGACCACGAATTCGGGGCCTCCTACCACTGCGTTTACCCCATCAAGGTCAACCAGCAGCGCCAGGTGGTCGAGGAAATCCTCAATTACGGCAAGGAATTCAGCTTCGGCCTCGAGGCCGGTAGCAAACCCGAACTGCTCGCCGTGCTCAGTCTCGTCAACGGCAATGTCCCCATCATCTGCAACGGCTTCAAGGATGACGAGTTCATCCGCATGGCCATGATGGCCCGAAAATTGGGCAAGCAGATCATCCCGGTGGTGGAAAAATTCACCGAGCTTGAGCTCATTCTCAAGCACGCCAAGGACCTGGGCGTGAAGCCCGCCATCGGCGTCCGCGTCAAGCTGGCAGCCAAGGGTGCCGGCCGCTGGCGTTCCAGCGCCGGCTACCGGTCCAAGTTCGGCCTGACCATCACCGAGGTCATCGAGGCCTTCGAGCTCCTCAAGTCCGAGGACATGGCCGACTGTCTCCAGCTGGTCCACTTCCACCTCGGCAGCCAGATCACCAACATCCGCAGCATCAAGAACGCCCTCACCGAGGCCGCCCGCGTCTATTGCGAACTCCACCGGCTGGGCGCCGGGGTCAAGTTCCTCGATGTCGGCGGCGGCATGGGCATCGACTACGACGGCTCGCAAAGCGATTTCGAATCCAGCATCAACTACACCCTTCAGGAATACGCCAACGATGTCGTCTTCCGCGTGAAGAGCGTGTGCGACGAGTCCGGCGTGCCCCACCCCACCATCATCAGCGAGTCTGGCCGCGCCGTGGTCGCCTACCACAGCCTGCTGGTGTTCGATGTCCTCGGCGTTTCCAGGCTCGACCGCGACGAGGAATCGGCCATCCCCGATGAGCTCCCCGTCAACGCTCCCAGCCAGATCCAGGACCTGGTCGCCGTCCTGCGCGAGATGAAAAAGAAAAACCTGCTCGAGTCCTACCACGACGCGGTCCAGCATGTCGATGAGGTGGTCAACCTGTTTAACTTGGGCGGTGTCTCGCTCGACATGCGGGCCCTGGCCGAGCGGCTATTCTGGGCCATCTGCTCCAAGATCCATCGCATCGCCCGCAAGGACGATTCCGCGCCCGAGGAACTCGAGGGGCTCGAATCCCTGCTGTCCGACACCTACTTCTGCAACTTTTCCATCTTCCAGTCCATGCCCGATTCCTGGGCCATCAAGCAGCTCTTCCCCATTGCACCCATCCACCGCCTGGGTGAGCGCCCCATGCGCCGTGCCGTCTTGGGCGACATCACCTGCGACTCCGACGGGAAGATCGACACCTTCATCGATCTCAAGGATGTCCGCAACACCCTCGAGCTGCACGACTACAACGGCAAGCCCTACTATCTGGGCGCATTCCTCATTGGTGCCTACCAGGAAATCCTGGGTGACCTGCACAACCTCTTTGGCGACACCAACGCGGTCCATGTCCGTCTGGACGAGGATGGCGACCCCATCATCGAGGATGTCATCAAGGGGGATACTGTCAGGGAGGTGCTGACCTCCGTCCAGTACTCCGGTGAAGACCTCATGGAGCGCCTTCGCAAGGATGTCGAAAAGGGTGTCAAGCAGGGCAAGATCACGCTCACCGAGGCCCGCCAGATGCAGCGGTTCTTCGAGGCCGCCCTCGACGGGTACACCTATCTCGAGGAGCCATGATTCCCGTGTCGGCTCTCGCCGTTACGCTCGGCCGTTTGCGCCTCCCCAACCCGGTCCTGGTCGCTTCGGGAACCTTTGGTTACGCCCGCGAGATGGCTGGTCTGGTTGATTTTCGCCGGCTCGGCGGCATTGTCCCCAAGACGGTCACACTCAATCCCCGCGCCGGCAACCCTCCTCCCCGGACCGCCGAAACCACCAGCGGTTTGCTCAACGCCATCGGGCTCGACAACGACGGCCTGGAGTACTTCCTCGCCAATCACCTCCCTTGGCTTTCCTCGCCCGAGGTTGGCTGCCCCGTCATCCTGAATATCGCCGCCAAAAGCGCCGAGGAATTTCCCCGCATGGCCGCCCGGGTCAAGGGCCTGCCGGGTATCGCCGCGCTGGAACTGAACCTGTCCTGTCCCAATGTCGCCGGCGGCATCGACTTTGCCACCAAACCCGACCTCTGCCGCGCCGTGGTTGCTTCTGCCCGCGATGCCTGCCCGGACCTGCCTTTGCTGGCCAAGCTCACCCCCAATGTCACCAACCTCGTCGAGATCGCCCAGGGTGCTGCCGATGGTGGCTGCGATGCCGTCAGTCTGGTCAACACCTTCCTGGGGATCGTCATCGATTGGCGTCGCAAGAAACCGGTGCTGGGCAACGGCATGGGTGGACTTTCCGGCCCCGCCATCAAGCCGCTGGCGCTCCGCTGTGTCTGGCAGGTGGCCCGTGCCGTGAATGTGCCCGTCGTTGGCATCGGAGGCATTGCCAGTATCGATGATGTGATGGAGTTCATCGTCGCCGGGGCCAGCGCCGTGCAGATGGGCACGGTCAATTTCTACAACCCAACTGCCGCCGCCGCCGTGATCGACCAACTTCCCGAGGCCCTCGCCAGTTTGGGGGTTCATTCGGTAAACGAGGCGGTTGGGCTGGTCGCCAAATCCTGGCAACCCGCCAACTGATTTCCCCAATCCTTTTGCCACCAAGGCCTTGCGCACTTTCGGCGGCCCAAGGCGGGTCGGGCTTGTGTCGGTTTGTGCCCTTAGGGTATCGCCTCCGGGCGATGGCTGTCTCTGTTCGCGCGATCCTGATTGGTTTCTGCCTGCTGGCCCCTGTGGCTGGCGGCTGTGCCACACTCCGCCTGGAGGAACTGGGGCCCAAGGAACTGCTGGCCCAGCTACCCCCCGAATTGGCCAAGGGAAGGTTATCCGAACAGGCCGCCGAAACCCTGCATTCCGAAAGGCTCGATGACCTCTGGCGGGTATCTCCCAAAAAGGCGCTGGCGGAACTCACATCCCGAGTTTCCTCCACCCCCGAGAAATCCGAAAAACTGCCAGCCCAATTGCTCACCCTGGCCGAAATGCACCATCAGGTCGCCTTGGCCAATCAACCGGGGCTCCATCTGCAACCGGCCAAACGCCAGGATGAACAGGCCATTCTCTACGCCCACGCCGCGGCATACGCCGCCCAGTGCCTTGCCCGTCTGGACCAGGACGATGCGCCCGATAGCGCCTTGGCCCCCAAGACCGTCTACCAAAATATCGAACTGGCGATGGAGATACATAACCACGCGTCGCTCGAACTGGTTCGCCTGGCCCGCCAGCGCGCCACGCTCGTTCCGGGCGGTGTCACCCGGCTCAAGATCCCGGGCGCCAAATCCAGCTTCGCGCACTTCGAGGTGGTGGACGAGGGCATCCCCCTGCCGCTTCAGGAAATCGGCGTCATCACCACCGCGCGGGAACTGCGGGTGGTCGGCCTGGATTCGCACCATGACAGGCCCGGGGTCGGTGTGCCTCTCCTGGTCGAGGCCAAGCGAGGAGCCCAGGGGGCCGAATCCTTGTTTTTTGAATCATTGAAGGTTCCAGTCACGGGCCACCTGGTGGTTCCTGAAAAACCTTCCGAGGTGGAGAACTGGACACGCTTTGAATTCCGCCTGGTCGATCCCCACAAGGCCGAGTCAGCGATGGTGGCCGGCAAGCGCATGCCCCTGGCCGCCGATTTCACCACCCCGCTGGCCGTGTCACTGGTGGAAAGCGGCCTCGAAACCCTGTCGGAGAAAGCCTTTTTCAAGGGTGACTTGGCCGACAAGAAACGGGGCCTGTTTTTGCTGGAACCCTATCGCCCGGGCCGTGTGCCGGTCGTCCTGGTGCACGGCCTCCTCAGCTCGCCCGTCACTTGGGCCCGCATGGTCAACGATCTCCGCACCGATCCCGTCATCCGCGAGAAGTACCAGTTCTGGACCTTTTTCTACCCCTCGTCGCAGCCGATCATTTATTCCGCCGCCGAATTGCGCCAGGCGCTGCGGGCCACCCGCGACACGCTCGATCCTTCCCATGAGGATGCCGCACTGGATCACATGGTCCTGGTCGGCCACAGCATGGGCGGCCTGCTCAGCCGCCTTCAGACAGTGGACAGCGGCGACAAGGTATGGCGACACTTCGGCGCGACCGATTTCGACAAGCTGAAGCTGAGCGAGCACACGCGCCGGCAGATGCGCGACATCTTCTTCTTTGACAAGGTGCCCGAGGTCGGCCGTGTCGTGTTCATGGGCACTCCCCACAAGGGAAGCCGGATCGGCGACACCACCCTCGGTCGATTGGGAGCCACGCTCGCCTCCCCACCCGAGGGCCTGCGCAAGTTGGCGCTGGAGGTCCTGCGTGACAATCCCAAGGCGTTCATCAGCGAACCCAACCGCGTGAACAGCGTCACAGGCCTCACCGTCAACTCGCCTTCCATGAAGATCATCGAGGAGTGCGGCCTGCCCCAGGTGCCCTACCACACCGTGGCCGGTGCCCTCGAAAACAACTCCACCCTCATTTCCCTCGAGCACTGGCTGCGGGACCTGCCCCCGGATGCCAAAACCGATGGTGTGGTGGAACTCTCCAGCGCTGTCCTTCAGGGGGCCGAAAGTGAATTGGTCTTCCCCGCCGAACACACCCGGGTGCATCAGGAAAAGCCCGGTTTGGCCGAAGTCCGGCGTATCCTGCTGGAACATCTCGATAGCGCCGTCATTCAGCCCAAGGCTCCCATTTTGACAAAGCCTTTGCCCTAGAAGGCAATCTCTTCTTGTCAGGGCAGCCACCAGCCGATTAGATGGAAAGTTCAGGAATTCAAAGAGGAGAGTCTGACCCATGGCCAGCAAGAAGGGCGAAGCACGCCACTACATCAAGCTCCAAAGCACCGAGAGCGCCTACTTCTACACCACCGAAAAAAACCGCAATAACACCAAGGATCGCATCCAGCGCAAAAAGTACGATCCCACCCTGCGCAAGAATGTGATCTTCAAGGAAGAGAAGCTTTGATAGCAAGGCCCGGTGCCTTGGTTTCAAACAGCTAATAAAGTGAAAAAGCCCGGGTTTTGCCGGGCTTTTTTCGTTTCAATCCGGTCACTGGGGAGCCTTGACTAGGCAGCCTTTCAAACCCGCCTCCAAACCGTCCCAATCGGCGTTTGGCGGGGCGAAAACCTCCAGTCTGCTGTCCCTGCGGTGGCAACTCTCCCTCAGGTCCATCCCGCCCGCCGATCGATTGATGCTGATCCACCCGTCCGCGGTATGGAAAACACCCTTCAACCGGACCCATTCGGGCCTACCAAGCAGCTGAAGCAGGGCCTCCTCCTCAAACTGGTCTTTGGGGTGAAAAACCCACCCGCATGCCCACAGTCCCCCGTCGGGCTGGCTGGGGAATCGTGCCGGATGCCCACGGTCCGGATTCGGCGGGAATTGGGCTAGAACACGGTGCCCCGGTTCCGGGTGGGACCGCGTCGTCAAACTCAGTCCTGATAGCACCTGATTTCCAGCTAGATCTAGCCAGGCCGGGTCGATCTGGCCCCGCTCCGCGGTGGCCACGTGGGTCTTGGGAGGAAACAGGCCCGACGCCCAGTCAAAGAATCGGTCTATCTCCCCCGGCCTTGCCCGGTCTGCTTGGTTCAGCACCAACACATCCGACAACTCCACCTGTTGCCGGAAGATCAGGTTCTCCTCCACCATCCCGGGGCTGCGCAGGTCGGATGGGGTGACAAGGCCGATGGTCGCGCGAGGCTCCAACCTGTCGGCATGATCCCGGCGCAACAGGTCCAGAATGCCTGCCGGGTGTCCCAGCCCCGAGGTTTCTATCAGCAGACGGTCCACCTTCCGTCCTGCCAGCAGCAGGTGCAGCACCACCGGCAGGTTCATCGCGGTCGCGCAGCAAAAACAGCCCCCGCCCACCTCCTGGATGGGTAGGTCGTCCGGCGACTCCGATTCGATCAGCGCCTGGTCGATTCCAACATCGCCGAACTCGTTCACCAGCACGGCCCACTGCTCATCGGCCGGCTTTGCCTTCAGCAGATGGAGAATGGAGGTGGTTTTGCCCGTTCCCAAAAAACCGGTGAAAAGGTTCGTGGGGATGCGGCCTGGCTGACTCATGGGCTGCCTTCGGGGTCAGGCGACCGGGCTGAACTTGCGCACCCGGCCCCAGGGAAGCCACTCCAGGACGAATAAGTTCCCCTTGCTGTCCACAGTCAACGCGTGCGGCTTGGCGAATTTCCCGGGGTGCTGGTTGATTTCAGCGTCGGCAATTCCCTGGCCGTCTCCCAATCGGGCCACCAGTTTGTCTTGGTCGTCCAGCACGCTCACGCGGGCACCCAGTTCCGGCACATACAGTCGCCCGCCCTGTTGGTAGAAGCAGCAGGGCAGCCGGAAATCCGGCACGGTCCGCTTGTACTCCAGCTCCGGCGAGTACACCTCCAGCCGGTTGTTCGCCCGGTCGGCGATATAGATTTCCGGTTCCTTCCGCAGCGTGTTCACCCAGATCCCGTGGCAGGTGTTGAACTGGCCATGATCCTTGCCCCTTCCGCCGATGGTCTTCAGTTTCTTGAAGTCCCTGCTGAAGCGGTGCACCTTCTGGCTGCCATAACCGTCCACGATGTAAATGTCCCCATTGGGAGCAACGGCCACATCAGTCGGGTTGGTCAGGTCCAGCTTCTGTGCCGTGTCGCTTTCCTTCTCCACCATCCCCAGCGTGTACAGCACCTTGCCCTTCAGGTCGGTCTTGTATACCCGCGCCCCGTAGGCCTTGCCCACCTTGCCGTCGGCACCCTTGGCCCGGGCCACGTTCTCCGTCCAATACAGGTACTCCGTGCCGTTCTCCTCCGCCAGATACAGTCCGTGAGCCGTCGCCTGCACCTCCGCCTCCGACCCATATCCAACCGCCGAGGCGAACTCCTTGCCCCATGTCTCCAGTAGTTTTCCATCCCTGTCAAAAATCGCCACGCACGGGCTGGTTGACCGGCTGGTCACAATCACCCGATCCTGCTTGTCCACCACAATCGCGCAACCCAGGCCGTATTTCATGCCTTCGGGCAGTTTCCCCCAGGTGGGGTCCAGCTTGAACCTCGCCGAGCCCGCCCCGATCGTTGCCCCGTCCGCGTCTTGCCCTGCGGCCGACAGGCCGCCTCCAGCCAGCCCGGCCAAACCAAGCGCGCCCATCGCCAAAAAATCCCGGCGCGTCCGACGGACCGGAAATAGGTAATCGTTGCTGTTCATGGCAAACTCCCATTGAAAAAAGGTCGGGCAAAACTATTTCAAGGACGCGTTCAGGCGCTTCCAGGTTTCCATGGTCCCCTGATGGATCTTGCGCCGGTCCCCGGCGATACCATAGCCCTGAAAGCCGATCTCTCCCTTGTACCCTTGCAGCGCCAGTTGGCCAAGCAGCGGGGCCAGATCCATATCCCCCGCATCCAGCGGCAGGATCAATTCACCCCAGCCCTTACCGCCCTTTTTGGCCCCGCTCACGGTCACGACAAACAGCTTGTCACCGGCCCGTTCGGCAAGGCGCGGTAGTTGGTCCCCCTCGCCCTTGTTCAAGGCGTGGCACACATTCAGGCTCAGGCCAAGATTGGGCTCGTCCACCAGCCGCGCTACCCGAATCGCGTCCGCAGTCTTCTCCACCCAGAAATCCGAATGCGGATAAAGGGCCACTTTCAGGCGGTTGCTGCCCGCCTCGCGTGCCAGCTTTTTCAGCCCTTCAACCGCCAATGCATCCCCCGCTGGGTCCGAAGGCTTGAACGCCTTGCTGTTGATATGGATCCAGATGACCGTGCCACTGTCCGCCAAGCCGGCCATGGTTTCGGCCAAAGCCGGGTCAGCCTTTAGGCCCCCGGCCGTCAGCTCGGCCCCGCAGTAGACGGCGTTCATGCGCAGTCCCTGTGCCAGGAGCCTCTTCCGGTGTTCCAACACTGCCCGGGCGTCGCCGTTCAGTGTGCCGCTTTGCCCCGAATATCCCAGTTCGGCCAGCAGCTCGGGTGAACCCCTGGCCGTGTCCATCGCGAACAGCGGCCAGCCCCGCGGGGGTTCGCCGGCCACGGCCAACATCAGGCCCATCAACATGCCGGCCACCATGTCCGCCCCCAGGTCAGTTTTTCCACTCGCCCAACACTGTGCTGCCGCCCCAAACGCCGTCACCTTTTTTCACCTTCAGGGTGGCCGACCCTACCGGCAGCAGCAGGTCGGTGCGTGAACCGAACTTGATCAGTCCGAACCGTTCCCCCGCTTCCAGGTTGTCCCCTGGCTTGGTCCAGCAGACGATGCGCCGTGCGATCGCCCCGCTGATCTGCTTCATGCGGATTGGCAGGCCGTTCCTCGCCGCCAGTCCATCCAGCCACAACTGCTCGTTCCTCTCCGCGCAGTCGGCGTGCCGCGCGTCCAGGAACAATCCGGGGTAGTAACGCACCACCGCCGCTTTCATCGCGAAGGGGGACCGGTTGATATGCACCGAGAAAACCGAAAGGAAGATGCTCACCCGCAGCGCCTTGCCACCGGGGAAATCGGGCATCTCTATCTCGTCGGTGCTGGTGATCACGCCGTCCGCCGGGCTCAGGATCAGATTGTCCCCCGCGGGGATCGCGCGCTCGGGATCGCGGAAAAAGGCGATCGTGAACAAGTGCCAGAAAAGGAACGGGAAGAACCCCACCCACCACGCCGGATGCACCGTCAGCGCCAGCGCCGCATGCGCCATCCAGCAGGGGGCCAGCAGCAGGCTGAAAACGGTGACCTCGC